>JAYTKZ010000075.1:0-4544 GCA_043729885.1 bacterium | reverse complement strand
TTATCTTGTACTCACATAGCGATTCAATACATATAGTTTGTAATGAGATTCTTCGCTGTCATTTCATTCTGCTCAGAATGACGAAGTCACTCGTAATTCTTAATTCTTAATTCTTAATTCTTTATGATTCATTACATCACTTGATCAATCCAACAAATCGATAGCAACAATATCCTTATTATCAACCCAACATTTGGTATTCAAGCTCTCTACAACGGTAAACAAAAAATAAAAGGAGAATTTTTCCTATTTCCATATATGGATGAAAATCTCAAAACTGTGTCATATTTTGCGTTTGATACTATCCAACAAAAAAATGCATTTTCGCAAATGCTCAAGATTTCTGGAGTAGGGCCAAAAACTGCTTTTGGAATTGCTAATATGGATCCAAAGACACTCCAAAATGCCATAGAAACTTTTGATGTGAAGACACTCCAATGAATTCCAGGAGTAGGACCAAAAACTGCAAAAAGATTACTTGTAGAACTCAAATCTACACTAACTAAGAAAGATGTTGCGAAGTTGACAATCGACGATAAACTTCTTAGATCTATTGTCCTATCATTGAAATCTCATGGGTATGATGCAACTACTATCAAGAAACAACTGGCTGAATGTACTATCCCTTTGGATAAAGAGCATATGCCTGAAATCATAAAATGGTTAATTACAAAAATATAAAATATCATATTTTCTTATCTAAAATAAATATAAAGGTTAATTTAAGGTAACCATTTTTTTGTCAAACTAAAAGCATCAATTTTCTCTTGTTTTTTTTGAAAATATTGCTATCTTGCAGGCGATTTATTTTTTCATTTTTGCTAGCATGGTTACACAAGAAGAAATTGAAGAAGCTAAAAAAAACTGATTCAGTATAACTAAAGTAAATGAAGATGGAGAAGAAGATGATGATTTAGAATCTGATGATGATTTCTTTACAGCTGAATATGATGATGAAAATGATAATGATGATGAAGATGAAGACGATAAGAAAGCACCAAAAAAAGATCCAGATGCTGATGAAGATGGTCGAGATGATGAAGAGTAAAACACAAAATATAGACATGTAAAACTACTTTTAAAAAGGTAGTTTTTTTATATTATTTGAAATATGAAAAGTTTTGGAGAGTGCAATTTTACCCTATTATCTATGTAACTTCTTCAATTAGAATCTTCACTAGCTGTAATATGCCAAAAAAAGTCCTTGTTCATATAGTTTTTTAGTTGCAAATTGATATATATTAGCTATTACAAGTATATTTTAATTACTATCGTATTGATAGATGCTCATAAATGCATACCGTTCATTCGTTTCTGAAGAATGACATATCCATATTGATAAAGAGTCAGATAGGGGATATAAGCTTCATGCTGATATAGTTTTCATGACTGAACAGTTTCGTCAATTTCAAATTACTGTGATTGAAGAAACATTGTGACAGATTCAAGAACTTATTGAAAATGAAGATGTGCTATTTGATGATATAATTCGTAGTTTTGAAAATATACTTCAAGATACAAATGAAAAACTCATTTTATTTGCTGATAAGATGACTTCAATTGAGTCATTTGATATTAGATGAATTATAACACTTTCTCAACATACTAATTTTGTTAGTACTGTATTGTGAGATACAAGTATGGTATTGGTTCGTAAATGACATATTGGGTATACGATGCAAAATGACAATGATACAAGACAAAAAATTTCATTATTTTGAGATATAATTGAATGAGATATACATCGTGATGATATACTCCTTTTCTTCTGAGTTCATATTGATGCACTACTAGATCGTGATGACATGGAACATATTTTACAAAGAGCAGGATGATCAAATCATGATGCATTACTCCAAGCATGGGTTGATGATATTGGTACTAGATCACCACTTCATGAAATTTGAATTATTTCACAATACTACCTAAATCCAAACGAAATTCGTTCTTGATCAAAGAAATTTTCAATACCCATGCCTCAGTGAGTTCGTTCATTGTGAGATCGTATTCGTCAAATATGAGGAGTAACATTGTTCCGTCTTAAAGAGAAACTCAAACATAGACAATTTATAGTTCTTTTATCACTGATATGATTATTCTTGATATTTGTACTATGGAGTTTGATTCATGGGTTTATCAAAAACTATTCTACTGCAACTATCAACAGTGATTGAACAACAACTGCTATACTTTCTATTGAAGATATAAAAAAAGAAATATTTGTATTTCAAAAACTAGATCCTACAAGTGACGAAAAATCTACTAAATACAATGTATTGTTGAAAGAATTAAATCGTATTCAACTTGAGTGAAAACGAGCAAACGATGTGCAACAACTTAAAAAAATATTGAATACTGAGTACCTCCAATGATTCAATATTATTATGTTAGATAATGTTGCAGATCAAATGGTATATAGTTTCTCTTCATTGGAGTCATCTACATTACAAAAACCATTGTGAATATTTTTCTATAAATGACTCTATATCGCTGGTACTCAATGAGCAATACTATGAGGTATTAGTACAGATATTAAATGAACTTCTGTACGCAATGCTGCGAATGATGATTTTACAACATGTAGTTTAAATTTACTAAAAAATGGACTTTATTGTGCTACAACAAAAAACTGAATATATCATATAGCTAAAGCATGATCAGAAATTATCTGATGAGAAAATATTGTATTCCCATGATCAATTGTATGATTATCTACATTTGGAAGTGCTAACTTTTATGTACTAACAAATGATTCATCATATACTCAAAATAATGCATATATTGGTAGATTTACAAATGCATTAGGATCACAAAATACTTTTTGATGAGCCATGATATTGCCACTATTAACTTCAGATGCTAGTAATCAATTCCCACAATGATTTACATCTGTAGCAATTGACTGATCATTCCTCGTATGGTCGAAAGACAAGAAATCATTATTGCAATTATATAGAAATCCACAAGATAAAGCTCTAACTACTCGTGAAGTTGTATTAAAATGATGAACATCATTGTGAGAGTGATTCTCTGATGATGTTAAAGTTATGACATCAGTTGGTACAAGATATGTATATTTCTATGACCGCAAAAATCATGCACTTACCGTATATCTCTCTGCTCCAGCAAAAACAAGTGACACATATGCTACATCATATTCATTAGAATATATAATGCGTTTAGATTTCTCATCGTTGAATAATATGCCAGCAGATGTCACTGTAGATGAGTCTGATGGAAAACAATCAGCATATGTATTGGTAAATGAATGAGTTGCAAAAGTACCAATGTCGGATCTATTAGATACTTTGAAAAAAACAAGAAAAGCAGCACAGTAAAAATAGTATAAGTATGTCATCCCGGACTTGATCCGGGATCTAGTCTATTGAAAATAGATTCCCGCTTTTGCGGGAATGACATAGAGAACTTAACCTTCTTAACCTTCTTAACCTTCTTATCCTTATTAACCTTATTGAAATGCTATCTTCTGACGATATTAGAAAAAAATATATAGAATTTTTTCAAAAACATGGACATGCACATATTGAAGCAGCTGGATTATTACCACAAGGGGATAGTTCATTACTTTTTGTGAATTCATGAATGTTCCCATTGGTACCTTTCTTACTAGGTGCAGAACATCCACAAGGGGTAAGACTTGTGAATTATCAAAGATCATTTAGAACTGATGATATCGAAGAAGTGTGAGATCATAGACACACAACATCTTTTGAAATGTTGGGTAATTGGTCACTCGGTGATTACTTCAAACAAGAGCAAATAGATATGCGATTTTCATTTTTGTTTGATGAAATCGGATTAGACCCATCAAAAATATATCAATCAGTGTTTGGATGAAATGATGAAGTGCCAGCTGATGAAGATTCGATAAAATTCCTTCAAGAAATGTTTTTAAAACGTGGTATCGCTGCAGGAATAGGCCCTAGAACGACGTGAAAAGGTGAAGATTGACCGTGAGTTCCATGTGACTTTGCTTCGCAAAGAATTTTCCAATATACCGATAAAAATCGACGACAAAGAGGAAAGATCGTAGGAGAAGTGGGTTGACCGGATACTGAAACATTTTTTGATACATGAAAAGAACATGATACTAAGTTTGGTCCATATTGTCATCCAAATTGTGACTGTGGTCGTTTCATTGAAATAGGGAATAGTGTATTTATGCAATACCGTCTTACAGAAACAGGACGAGCAAAACTTACAAAAAACAATGTTGATTTTGGGGGAGGATTGGAAAGAGTTACTATGGCAGCACAAATGTATGAACTTATAGAAAAATACTGAGAAAATGCTCGTGGTAATGTTTTCTATACTGATATTTTCCAACCATATATTCAGATACTTGAAAAGAAATATACTATACTCTATACAGATCATGCAAAAGCTGTAGAGGTTATCGTAGATCATATTAGAGCTATTACATGGCTTGTCATGGACTGATGTTTGCCATCAAACAAGGATCAATGATACTTCCTTAGGCGTTTGATTCGTCGCGTCGCATCTAAATTACAATTACTATGAGT
>JAYTKZ010000074.1:0-7542 GCA_043729885.1 bacterium | reverse complement strand
CACGCACTCATTGCATTGTATATATGATTATCTGTATTTGTCAATTTACGTGGAAATTTATCTTCATCATTTACAGGGTGCAAAAGACCATGGTCTATTGTGCCATCATAGGCATAAACACGTTCTTGAACACATAGTCGAAGAATGAAATGACCTATGGAGTATTCCGTTGGACTCATGAAGTAGACTACAGCGGACAAAGAATAAGATAAATTTTGTAAATTAAGTCTAGTATTTAGTGACTGCAATGTTTTATCTATTATTTGAGATCGATCATCTAAGACTAAGCATATCAAAATTAGATTTGGATTATGAATTATGGATCTTACTCTAGATGCGTTAATTTTTCCTTCATTATCAGGATGGCAGTTGCATTGATTGCTGTACATGCCCGCACCTTCAGATATCGCAATCACAAAATCGACTATTGATGTCAATTTTGGTCTATAATATTTCTTGCATCTTGGACATTGCGTGTGAACCAACTGTTTTAATGTGTTTAAATCATTTGAAGGTGAACTAATGACTTTCATAATTTCACTGTAGACTTCAGTTGACTGATGTGAAGTTCCTTGTTTGATTGGAGTGTTTCTCATTAAATTCCATAGCTTAGTTTTAGCAGCTGCAAGTGAACCTTCGTCTGAGTTATCAATGTTGTCGAAAATACGACGTACCTGAGGCGATTTATCAAAAAACTTTACTCTCATGTCTGCCGAGATACTTTTAAAGTAGTATACATAAAATGTTAATACCGTATCAAACGCGCAGGAATTATTGTACCACCTAAATCCATAGAGATTACCCAATCTGACTCTTTTATTCGGCTTCTCAATGATCACTGCTGCTTCATCACCCCTACAATTATTTTAAAGTAATAGTAATAAGGACAGAGATTCTTGCGAAACGTACAGTGGCACAATTAGAAGGGATTCATGACTTCTAAACCATGACATATATATACCTCGTATTAAAATCTTTTTCCTTGTACCAAGCTATATGCGCTTGGTAAAAGATTTGCGATGACTCTTGTCTCCCAAGTGAATTCGGAAAAGTTTCGATTTCTGTAACATTCTTGAGAAGACCATGAGAAATGCCACCATCATAATCATACACGGAGTCGTTTACTTTTATTCGCGCAATATAACGATCATCAGAATTATTACGTCGAAGTCTGTATGCAACCGCAAATAATGAATAACGTTTCTGATCAATTTTTCCATCTACTTCCTCAGAAATCATGATTTCATTTTCAACTACTCCACTCATATCACAATCTGTAGGCACTTTGTATGTTAGAGATGAAGAATGTTCTTTATCCATACTGTCAAATATTTTCGAGTTTATTTCTTCAATTGATAAATTTTCATGAATTCCTCCACTTTTCTTCAATTCAGTAATTATTTTGTTTTTCGTTTTGCTTAATATTTTTGATTCGTAATTAATGTCCCTTAATAGCTTGAAGATGTTAAACTTTGATCGACAAGAGAGATTTTTAATTTTATCCTCGGATGCAAGATAGAAGTAGAGATAAACAGTCAAAGCTGTGTCGAGTGCACAGGAGGAGTCGGTGCACCATTTGTAACCATATAAATTGGTGGTTCCGTCATTATTTCTCGTCGAACGGGTCTGTTTTGGACTAAATAGAAAATTTTGTAAATCATTAAGAATTAAATCCAGTCTGACAGGTTGCAAAATCACAAGAATAAATATGTCACCTGCTTGTCCCAAAATTAATTCCGTGGATTCTGTCAATTCTGCTATTTCCGTGGAGTACGCCTTTATTCTTTTCACTGTAGAATTAATACATATCTTTTGAACTAAAAAATTATTTTTGTTTTAAGTGTATGCAATTACGAAGTATTAGTACACTCAAGCGACTAGCACATCTACTGCAGTAGTATTTTGATGAAGTTGTTACCTTTCATGTGGAGGAGTCTTAGTCTTAGTCTTGACACTTTCTTGACTTCCAAGTCCGACTTTTGATTGAGTGCTTTCGTAAACGGAATATTAATGCAATTACGAAGTATTAGTACACTCAAGCGACTAGCACATCCACTGTAGTAGTATTTTGATGAAGTTGTTACCTTTCATTTATATTTCCATCACATGATCTTTTCAGCGAAGTTGTTTCATAGATCCTTTTCTTCATATAAGAAGCTATAAGACTAAAGATATAAAAAAAATCGTATCGAATTGTTCATAAATTGAGTTTCTGATGTTTAGACAAATTAAGTGAAATATCAATACCTTTGTTTTTGCTTTTTACTCTCGCCCTTATTATTAGCAGTAAATTCACTATTAACTTTAGTAATATTCCTGTTTGTTTTGGGGGTAAAAGTAGTATAAGATTACTCAATTGAAATTGCTTCATTGTATTGAAGTGATAATTATGTCTTTGGAGCAATTGTACCTTTTTTTGATGACTCCTCGTACTTCATTTTCCTTTGTCTCATTTGCAAATACCTCGACGGTGTGAGCCACTTCGCAGCACGGAACGCTGCATAGAATAGTGTGTAAAAGTAGCGTTAGATTACTTCATTGTATTGAAGTGATAATCATGTCTTTGGAGCAATTGTACCTTTGTTCGATGACTCCTCGTTCTTCATTTTCCTTTGTCTCATTTGCAAATACCTCGACGGTGTGAGCCACTTCGCAGCATGGAACGCTGCATGGAATAGTGTGTAAAAGTAGCGTTAGATTACTTCATTGTATTGAAGTGATAATCATGTCTTTGGAGCAATTGTACTCTTGTTCGATGACTCACTTTGGGTTCTTTGTTTGATATAAATTTGTCGACATTTCAAAGCTTAAACTCTGTTTTTGCAGGTAACGTTTTTTGTTTCTTGCGTCTTTTGCTTTGGATTCTTTATTTATATTGCATTTTTCACAAATTTTTTCATTGTTCGGGAAGTCATGATCTATTCTTGAGTCGAATGATTTCCTATCCATGTAAAATTTTATTTTTTTGCTTTTCACGTCATCGACGTACTTTTTGTACAAGAGTGCCTTGCTGTCATATGGTTCAAATGTCACTATTTCTATATGATCGCAGAGGGATCTAGTTTTTCTCGGTAATTTGCCGATGATGTTGTCGAACTCCGCGATAATGTCCTTTCTATTAGGTTCCCATTTCTCCTCACTAATTTGACAAGGGCATGAAATTTCGCCATCACTACAATCAGTGACATGTACGTTGATCACAACGTACATGTCACTGATTGAAGATTTGGGATCGACTACTCTTATCTTTTTTGCACTGATATTTGGAGTACATGTTGAGCACTTGAATAACATTTTGTCCGAGAAGCTTTCCTGTAAGAGAGATCTAAATCGAATCTTGTCGGTCGCACTGAGGTTCTTCTTGAAATCTTTCATGATTCCTTGGACTGTTTTGTAGCTAGAGAAGGTTACGACTGTCCCATGGTCGCCGCATTCTCTGAGAGTCGTAGCCAACTTGGAGATGAAGAACCTGCATTCTTCAATGGAGTCATCTGATGCCTCCAATCCATCAATTTTTGTTCCATGCCTCAATTGAACCCATTTCTGAGTTGTCAATCCAAAAATCGTCCTGCATAATGCAGCTGGAATATTCGATGTGAGGATAACATCTCTGAGATATGCATCAGCTCCTTCAGGATCAACTCCACTGAGTAGTTTGAAGCGGGTAGCATTTTCTTCTAATCGGGATCGGATTGACATTTGCATGAATTCGAGAGTTGAGGTTGACAGTTTTAAAGCATCGATATGTGCGGTGAGAGGGTTCTCTTTTTCATCGATCGATAATAACTATCCCCTACACAGTATAACAGTATCCCATAATTTCTTTCTTAATCGGAGATGCCTTTTACAGGATTCCGGTATTATTTTATTCTTGCTTGGAGCTTGGAGATGCCTTTTACGGGATACCGGTATTACTGTATTCTTGGAGATGCCTTTTACGGGATTCCGGTATTCCGGTATTAGATCTGAGGTCGAAGCTAATCGTATGAAAATAAAAGTCACGACTACGAAAAAAAATCTCCACCAAAATTTTTGTCAATTGAATCTCAGTATTTTGTTTTCTCTAGGGACGTCCTAACTTTCTTGGTTGTGGAATGTACAATCTTTTAAGTTATATCATAAATATACGTAGATTAAGGTATATTATTATTATTTTAAAACGACTTCCTTATGGGTTACAGTCTTCGCTACTGTTGCTAGCGTCTTTCTTTGCATTGAGTTTTGTTATCACATCGCACACGTGGCGTTTATACTTTATAAATTCATTGCCCTTCTGATGTATTCTTCTGTTTGATGTAGCCGCTTCTAAAAAATTCAATACATGGTAGCCACAGTCTACTTCAAATGGTAAATCTTGAAAACGTTCTTCTTTGAGTAGATGTTCATGCGTCCATTTACCTTTTATGTCAGGATAATAATAATTCAAGTATTTTTCTATGTCTCTTACACAATGGGGCGGAAGATCATATGTACTTGGTGAATCCCTTAATACGCTGTCGCATATTTTTATGACCTGCAGTGGTATCGATACTGCTATTAATATCCAGTGCTGCTCGTGATGGATTGGTATCAATATCTGTGAATAGGTATAGTATGTCGCGAATTATTGTTAGAGATATAGACTTGTTAATGTATTTATATAATATATTTTACCTGTTCCATATTTTTGAATTCTTCATTTGTTGGGTAGTCACAAATAAAATCCCTTATATTTTTATCTAATTCTGCTGTAAATGGTCCATCCAAAGGTTTCACTTTCTGATAGTAAGTTGCCGCATCTATTAATTTTTTTCTACCCAGTTTACTTAAATTTCTATTTCTATCAGTAACTTTTCTCAGATACCCAGTGAATAAGGTACATGACATTATCACTTTTGTTGGTCTACATTTCTCATTTAGCATTGCACAATATGTGTCGATATCCCAGTCAGAAACATAAGGTCTTTCTTCATCTACTAATTCTTCTTCTTCTTTTTTCGCTGTTTTCATGATATCAGGAATTATACAGCAGGAACAGAAAAATGATGAATTAACTTCATTACACACTCACTTTCTATTTTTGCCCTCTCCTATTACTGTTAAAATATTATTTGTTGTCTCTGCACTTGAAGAACTCGTCTGTTCTCTTAAAACGTTGTCATCATTTGTTACGTCATTATTTATTATATTTATTGTTTTATTAATAACGCCATGACTTTTATTGTTAATAATATCCGGTCCTGTATGTTGATCTTCCTTTAGTACCTTTAGTACATTATCATCGGTGATGGCTACTATTTGTATTAGCCCTTCATCACTTGATTCCTCTGACACTTTTGATATTTCCGTTCGTTCTTTCAATAATGGTTGCTCGCTCCTTTCTTCTCTTACCGGATTATCCTTAGATTCTTCAATGCTCCCTATACCTTTTGAGTCTAATACTTCCTCATATGTTTGTTGATTATTGTCTATCTCTTTTGCTCTTGCAGCCATTACATCGTTATTTGTAATGTTATTGGCATGATGACTATTTTGTTGATTGGCATAGCTATAATCTATACTTGTTTTTGGCATCTCCTTATCATTTTGGACCTGTAGATTCCTCTTTGAAAAGAGTTCCCTGTAAGAAGATACCTTCCTACGTTCCTGTTCTTTCTGTGCTTCACTCATAGGTAATGGTTCGTCATCGACATAAGGCACGCCTCCATAAGGTAGTCTTACTCCTTCATCTTCTCCGTGTGCATCCCTCCATCTCTGACCTGTTCCAATCGATGCTCTCCACTCTAGCGCTTCTCTTTTTTGTTTTGCTTGATGATTGTAATGTTCAATGTGTTTTGTTTCTTTTCTTGCAGCTCTTTCTGCCATTTGTTGCTTCATTATTGTATCATCCCATAAACCTAACTCCCAAAAACGTTTAGACTTTTTATTTTTTTTTATTTTTTTTATTGCAGTATCTTCTGCTATTTGTTTCCTATATCTCGAAACTTCTTTTTTTGGTCTGGGGTCAGGTGCTTGTAGGACGTCATAGGAACTAGTACTTGATTCCATATTTAAAACCACTAAATCCTCTGAATTTGTTAAATTTAAATTTACCCCCGTTTGACTAAAACCCGGATCTAGAACTTGATTCTGTAGTTGAATTTGTTGATTCTCACCAATTGTGTTTTGTATTTCAATAGATATTCTTTGTTGAACATCATTCCAACCTTCAACATCTTCCATTACAATATCACAATCAGAGGGATCTGGAACCTTAATTCCGATATTTTGTTCTGGAATTCTTAGATCCAAGGTTTGGCTCGGTAGTTCCGAATTTCGGAATAATTTTGATTTTTTTTTTATTTCTGTCTTTTCGCTTTCTCCTGTTACTGGATGAAGTGCTGCATTTGGTGGTAAGTTGCCTGTAACAGAATGGATTGCACAATCAGAGGGTAGATTTGAAATGTCTATTTGAATTGGCTGTGTTGTAGTAATGCTACTCCTCGAAGTTTCGTTATTCTCACCACTCATATATTCATTTTGACTAATGTCTCTTTTTCTCTTATTCGTTATGTTGCCGGTCATTTTAAATCCGTGTGTAAAATTCAGTGACACATCTGAGTCATACGGATCACTATTGATAGAATGAGTTTCGCATTTTAATAAAGATTCGCTCTGTGTAATTATGTCGGCATTTTTCGTTTTGTTGACGGATTGAACTTCGCTATTTACTTCTCGCTGTTTTTGATCAATTGTATCCTCGAACAGTGATATTAACTTATTTAAAAGTGGAGGAGTCATCTGACTTGTATCCAAATCTGTTAATGGTGATGAAGAGAGATTACCACAAACTGATAATAACGCTTTCATTGATAATGACTTTTTGAAGAAATTTTGGTTTTCGATTTTTTGATTAGATTGAAGTTTCAAATAATTCTCCGCATAATAAGATAACCAGTCTTTGTCTGCAATTAATGCCTATATTATGACGTATTTTTGTCAAAGGTTTGAATATATTGAATGGAAAAAGGTGAAAAAAAAAATCATTGCTATCATGATATTGAAAAAATCTTTCTCTCATCAGTTATTACTTGACTCACCGTTGCGACATTTTTATCTGCAACGATTTCATTTGCGTCGATTTTATTTGCATCGATCCCGATGGGATTCTCCTATGTATGATATTTTATAATGTACATAATTGAGTATGTATAGCCCTATATTTTTTATTTAGGTTATAACATATTCGATATCAAAAGTCTACCACTATGATACATGTATGTCATCATATGCTTATACTCTGATGCATCTGTGCAAAAATGACTATTCTCACATTAAAATATGGACACCTCATCATATGACGATACTTATTGTTTGTGTTAATTTACCGAAGTTGTGTGTTGTTGCATCGTAATTTTGCTTGAAAGAAACTCATTCTCTCCATGTGATGAAGCCTCTTTAGTGACTTCTCCATTTAAATTGTCTCCATCTTCTTCCTCGGAGTTCACGTCATCGCAAGGATCGCTCTCTTTGTCATTATCATCCTCAGATGCATTTCTGCGAGCTGTTGCCTAATATAAAATA
>JAYTKZ010000073.1:0-4113 GCA_043729885.1 bacterium | reverse complement strand
GACATCAAACTCTAAATGTGAAGTAAATGGTAAAGAAGTTCCATGTGAACAAGCATTAGAATCTATGAAGTGATTTTTCTGATGATTTGCAATAGTGTTTCTTGTATTATGATTATTGTGAATTCTCCTTACTATATTGTGGGTTTGGATGTTAATTGATGTAATTAAATATCAAGAGAAAGATAAAACTATGTGGATATTGCTTATTGTATTTCTATGATGATTATGAGCAATTATCTATTACTTTGTGGTGAGAAAAGAAAGATTAAAAACAGATATAAAATAATAAACTTTATTGATGTTATTCTAAAAAAACAGAAGAGGGTATCTTCTGTTTTTTAAATTACAATTTCATTGTCATATACTCTTCTTTTGTAGTTACCACCATCTGTAGTCAGTTTTCTGATCAAGTAACTTGTTTAAATACTTTTTCTATTGCTGATCGATTATCAGCCTTTTGTAATATACCTCATTGAAGTTTGTTGAAGATATATAATACTCATTTTCCATCTTCGTATTCTAGGATACATGATTTTTCAAGAATTGATTTGATATTTGATTTAATGTCTGTGTGATTAGCTACTTGTCATAGTACTCATCAAACTTCTCACTGATTTGAAGATATTTGTTGTGGTTTGCTTTCAATAGGAGGTGTGATTTCTTTTGTACCAATAGTTTCGTTTGGAGGTGTAAGAGGTTGGTCTAAAGACCAACCTGGCTCCTTTGGAGCCGATACGGCCATAGTTTTGCTAGGAGTTTTTGGAGTGGTTGCAGGAATATTGGTTGGTGCAGAAGCATTGAAAGCATTATATATTTCCATTTTCATAAGTATTGTTGGTAATGGAAAGTTTCTTAATCAATATAATATACGTTTTAAAATATCAGTACAAAGTATGTATCATTCAATATTTTCTGAGAAGTGTTCTTCGATATAAACTAAACATTGTTTGATAAAATTATTTACATCAACTCACGTTGTGTGTAGTGAGTCTATAATTGTAAACACTCCTGTGACGTCTTTGTTAATAGTAAGCTCTAGGAAAGATTGTACTAATTGATCTGATGCAACACCTAGGAAACTTGTAATATTACTTTGTGAAATATCACCTAAAATACTAACTTGGTCAAGATATTTGATAGCATCACGAGCGCATCCATCAGCTATTTTTGCGATACTTACTAATGCTTCTTGGGAATACGTAAATTTCTCTTTTTCACATATCATAGTAAGGTGTTTCACAAGATCTTCTACTGGTATTTTTTTGAATGTGAAAATCTGACAACGAGAAATAATTGTTTCAGGTACTTTGTGGATTTCAGTTGTGGCTAAGATAAATACTAGATACTCAGGTGGTTCTTCCAT
This sequence comes from bacterium, assembly GCA_043729885.1. Taxonomy (GTDB): domain Bacteria; phylum Patescibacteriota; class Gracilibacteria; order Absconditabacterales; family Absconditicoccaceae; genus JBDHUW01. The sequence continues at coordinate 2,750 of JAYTKZ010000073.1, read as the reverse complement.
AATCTTGAGAAGTGCATTGAAAGCAGGTTTTGAAAGCATATGTACTTCATCTATAATATATACTTTCTTTTTGAGATGTGATGGTGGATATGGTGCTTTGCTAATAATTTCTTCTCTCACATTATCAACACCAGTATGTGATGCAGCATCTATTTCAACCACATCTATTGTTCTATTTGTATTTATGCTTATACAACTATCACAAGCATTACATGGGTTCCCATTTTGAAGATTTGTACAATTTAATGCTTTTGCAAAAATACGGGCAGTTGATGTTTTTCCTGTCCCTCTAGGTCAATAAAACAAATAATTGCTATGAGATTTCTCATTTGAAGCAACTTTGGGTTTGAGAATATTTGTAATATGTTCTTGTTTTACAAGTTCGTCAAATGTTTTTGGACGGTATGTGATGTATAAAGCCATAATAGTATGAGAATTAAGGAGTAAGAATACAGTGTCAACATTACCTAGTATGGGATTTTATCTATTATTTTCAATGTAGAATTTTGTATTGGTTTTAGTACTTAGTTTCCTATACTGATAGGTATGAAAAAGTTCCTAATTTGATTTTGACACGTTTTCTCAATATTGTTGTTACTTATAGGTTTTTGATTGACTATTGCAGTTATGGTAAAGCCGGCTTTGTTGACTATGACAATACAATGGCTCAATGGTGTAATAGAATTTTTGTGATGGAAAAATTATGCACTGATTGCTGGTATTTGATTTTTGGAATCAATTCCATTTATTAATATCGCATTTCCGTGACAAACATTTATGATTTTGATTTCTTGATTTGTAGCACAATCACATCCTATTATCACAGTGCTAATAGTAATTGCAGTATGTATTTTGTGAGATACAGTAGCGTATTATTTGTGAAAATATAAATGAGAATCAATATTGTATCATTACTGACCAACATTTTGATTAACAGAAGATTGGATTGTAAAATTGAAAAAGATGACACATGAACACGCTCATTGGGCTTTGTTTGCAAGTAAATGGAATAGTTATACAAGATGAATGTTGCCATTTATAGCGTGAAGTTCTCATATGAAATTTCGAGATTTTATGATCTATAATATTTTGGGATCAATAGTATATGGAATAGTAATTGTAGTTCTTTCAAGTTTATTTATTGGAAATTATGAAAAAGTAATTCCATATGTTCGTTGGATTGGTTTGTGAGTAATAACAATAGTAGCAATTTGATATATTATTAAATTTTATAAAAATGAACGTAAGATTGGATAAGTACTTGTCTCAACTTTGATTAGTGTCTAGAAGATCAGTTGGAAAAATAGTTTCTAGCTGAGCGATATTGGTAAATGGTGAGGAAGTTTATAAAAGTGATGTAAAAATACAGTACTGAGATACTGTTACATTTTGATGAATTGATATTGAAGTTAAAGAGTTTGTATATGTACTTTTAAATAAACCTGCGTGATATGTTTGTAGTGATGTAGATGAGTGAGGACATGCATCATATCAACATTTACTAGAAGATTGTCCTTATGGTAAAATGCTTCATGTAGCTGGGAGGTTAGATTTTGATACTGAGTGATTAGTACTTTGTTCAAATAACTGACAATTTACTCACCAAATCATTTCTCCAAAGAAACATTTAGAAAAAGAATACTATGTTCGTACTAGAGATGAAATACATGACAAAGCAATTTTAGAGTTACAAGACTGAGTAATGCTGGAGGATGGATATGTTACAATGCCTGCAAAGGTCGTAAAAGACGGTTCTCATAGTCTAAAATTAACAATAGTTGAATGAAAGTTCCATCAAGTGAAGAGAATGCTGGAAGTGGTGTGAAATGAAGTAATATATCTTCGTCGTGATAGAATAGGTGAATGGACTTTGGATGGTTTAGAGTTGGGGAAGCGGAAGTATATAAATATATAATTTATGTTATATGTAAATGATTATGTATATAAGGTTGTAGTATAGTTATTCTGAGGAGTGATAATGTTCGAAATATCTTCGAGCATTTTTTAATTGTTGCTTTATAAGTATACTTAGAATAGTGAGAAATCTCTTATATTCTAATGTAAAACATGGCTTTCAAGAATTTGATTAAATGGATTTATGGGTGTTTGTTTGTAATTTTCCCAATTACATCATTTGCATTAACGCAAGTTGTTACTGTGAATAATCTATGAGAGCTAGGTAATGATAATTGATATCCATATGCAATGAGTAGCGACTGAAGATATGTTTTATTTTCATCATATGCTGACAATTTAGTTGCAAATGACACTAATTGAGAACAAGATGTATTTGTAAGAGATACTGTATCTGGAATCACTATAGGTATAAGTATAGATATTTGAGGATTATACCAATGATGTTGCCATGCTGCCCATAGTATAACACAAAATGGTAGATATGTTTTATTTTCATCTAATGATGACCAATTAGTTACTGGGGATACTAATTGACAAAATGATGTATTTGTAAGAGATATATTGAGTTGAACTACTACGAGAATTAATATTAGCAGTAGTGGTAATGAAAGCAATGGTTATTCTCAACCAATTGCTATGACACCAGATGGGAGATACATATTGTTTCAATCATATGCAGATAATTTAGTCCTAAATGATACAAACTTTCAATCTGATGTTTTTATAAGAGACACAGTAAATAATACTACGATAAGAGTAAGTGTAGATAGTCTGTGAAATGAAGGTAATAATTTTTCTCAACCAACTGCAATTACGCCAGATGGGAGATATGT
>JAYTKZ010000072.1:0-3851 GCA_043729885.1 bacterium | reverse complement strand
AACATTGAGCCATTGTTCAAAGACATCTCGTTGTGATGCATGCATTGCAAGATGCACCATATCTTGGGCAATTAAGTAATCTCTAATTTTTACACAGATATTGTGAATCTCTCTTGGCGTATGTTCTACTTTTCAACTAATCTTTTCTATAATAGATCTATCAGCTTCAATATCATAGTGAGTCAAATATTTACTAACTATCGACATAATTTCTTCGCGATCATAATCTTGGAAATGGAACTTATAGATGAATCTATTTTTCAATGGAGCAGATAGTGATTCCATTTTTGTCGTTGCTCAAATCAATGTAAACTTATTAATTGGCAAACGCATACTTCATCACTCAGGCATCACAAAATCTATAACTCGATCTTCCATAGCAATATATAGCACTTCTTCAATAGTAGGCTTGAGACGGTGTATTTCATCGATAAACAAAATATCTCACTCTTGAAGATTGTTGAGAATTGAAATTAATTCAGATGGTTTAGAAATTGCATATCATGTTACAGCTTTGATATTTACTCACATATCATTGGCAATGATGTGGGCAAGTGTTGTTTTCCCATATCAACTATTTCCAGAAAAAAGCATATGTCCTAATGTATGAGAACTACGTTGTGCAGAAGTCAGAGCAGTCTTGACCATACTAACAATATCATCTTGTCCCACAAAATCTCAAAATCAAATAGGCCTCGCTGACCCATTTTGGCTATTTGATGTCGCTCATTGTGTGATATCTATTTTCTTAACTTCCATGCAAATAATACTAGGTAAATACGTACCATATATAATTATGCTGAACGTTGTTACAAGAGGAAAATAATAACTTATAGATTAATTATATATTTCTACTTACTATGTTGATAAATTCAGCATCACTCTTTACAATAAAGTCAAATAGCACATTTCTACAAGGTTCACTACTATCTTCACTAAGAGCATAAATTGGGAGTCAACATGAAACTGCAAACCCTAATTCAAGAGTTCAGCTATTCCCTAAATACCCATCCTGATTATACATAAAACATACATCTGCTTTACGAATAAAATCAAAGTGATGATGTGTAAGTCACAAAAAAGCATATTTCTTTAAGTCTTCAGGCAACTCACTAATTAATGGATTTCTATTGAGAATTGGTTCTAATACAATATGTCATTCCTCAGTAAGTTTTTTTCATAACTCGCGTATCCCATCATGAAAGCGTCTAGATCAGCATATAACTATTTTCATAGATGTATCATAAAAATAATAAAGTAATTATATAATCATATCCAAAAAATCATTCTTTACTTTCTGTTGCCCAATCGCTGCATGTCCGAGAGTGAAAATTTCTCTCATATTTTTGTAGTAGATGAGTCACAAAACTTCATCCAATGTTGCCCACTTAAAAATTCACAAGTATCCTTCTACAGGTTGTACACGGACATTTGCAGGTTCTCCATGATAATGCATCAAAAAATATGTTACATCTTTATCCATTCATCATTTAACTTCCGCACTACTTCTCAAACTTGTTGATCATATTCTAGATTGAATTACTAACATATCAGGTGAGATTCATACTTCTTCAGATACCTCACGAACCGCTGCTTGTTGAGGTGATTCTGTTTTTTGAATCTTTCATTTTGGAGCAACCCGCTCTATTTTACCAGACATTGCATGTCTTTTGATAATCAAAAATCTAGGCGTACCTTTGCCGTCTATGTAATAAATGATTCATCCAGCACTTTGTATTACTGTCATTATGTAGGTGATTAGAGAATAGTCTGTAATTCTATGAACGATTATCAATTGATTTGATTAATCATCACAACCATCAAGGATACCTTAGTATATTATCTTTTATGTTTTGAGCAGATGACTTTCTCCCAGCATTAGCAAGTTCTAGAGTATCACTTTCATCAGTTATATGTAATGGCCTGTATTCGCCTTTCTTATTTTTTTTACTACTCAATATATCTTTTTTAATTGCATCTACTTCATCTTTTATATGTTCAAAATCATCTACATCTTCTTCAAACATCTCATTACTCTGAATAGTATTAATCTTAACCTCTTTTTCTAATGCACCTAAATCACCAGCTATTTCGTTATCTTTCGTATCCTGAAATTCTTTTCAAGGAAGATCTTGATTTTGTTCTAACTCATTATTGTCTAATTGATCTTTTGGATTCATGTGTTCCTATGGATAAATAACTTTCTAGATTACGTACTGGATCCCGGATCAAGCCCGGGATGACACTTCGTGTCTAATATAATAACACTTCGTGTCCCTAGTCCCTAATCCCTAGTCCCTTTAGAACGAAGTTCTAATTAAACTGATTATATTTCTGAACAAACTTTTTCAATACCTCAACATTTTTCTTGTAATCACTTCTCATAGGTCATATAATACTTACTACACTATCATATCAATTTACATGTATCTTAGTATATACTGATGATATTACATGTTCATCACTTTGTATAAATGTATAATACACTTGATTTTTTTTCATCATTTTCCCATCAAGCGTTTCTACTATTTTCTTATCTTCAATATATCTCACAATATATTTTGTTGTTTCCATATCATCCATTGGAGTATGTTCTAGCAAGTTATTAATTCATAGAAAGAAGTACTCATCATTGCGCAAAAATCCTACAACAGCTCCATCAGCTAGTTTCCCAAGAGTCTCAATTACATATCTCAGTCAATGACGAGCATAGTCTACATCAAATGCTATATCAAGTACCGGCTCTTCTTTTTTTTCTAGTATTTCATCTATATACATTGATAATCATTCTACTGTGGGTAAGCGTCCAGAACTATTATATGGTTGATACACAAGTCATTCTTTTTCTAGGATATTGAGATATTTTCTAATTGTAGATGGAGCATAATCAGTTAATTCTAGTGAATGCAAAAATTTTGACCCTACTGGATCACCCTTATTTATATATGTATCAATCACTATGGATAATAATCCAAGAAGCTTCTGGTTTTTTTTAGCCATACTTCGAGAAAATGCAATAATCAAAAACTACCTTGAGAATACACTTTTTAGATGAGTATGCAAGCATATTTTATATATTTTTACTATAAATGGTTGTTTTTGGCATATAATATAAGATATAATAGCTATGACAAGTATTGACTTAGCCCATATATTGGTTACATATAGAGTATCTATTTATATTATAGTCCAATCATGAAAAAAATCTCTTTGTGAATACTCGTAGCACTTTTTGTAGCAAGTATCAAATCTAATGTTCTTGCAGCAGATCCTTCTGTAGATGAATTGTTGGATCTTATACTCAATAATACTGGAGTAGTTATAACTATAGATACATGAACTACAGTTATCCCAAATACTACAACACCAGTAGTTACACCAGTTGTTGTTCCTTCAAAAGAACCAAGTGCTGATGAAGAATTCAAAAGTGCACTATCATGGATGTATACAAATGGACTTACACAATTTTCTACTCCGGAAAAATTTGAGCCATACAATGGATTAACAAGAGAGCAGGCAGCTAAATTTTTCGTTGTGATGCAAGAGTCAGTACTTTGACAAGTACCAGTAGTAAACAATAGCTCTTGTACATTTTCAGATACTGGGTTTGATTCATCACTTCGTACATTTGTAGATAAAGCTTGTTCATACGGAATCTTAAAATGAAGCAATGGTATATTTAGACCTACTGCAAAAATTTCTAAACCAGAATTCGTAACAGCTCTTGTGAGAATGATAGAGTGAGCTAAGCGTGATGAGACATGAAATCCACGATGGTCTCAATATTATCAACAAGCTAAAACTCGATGATTAACAAAAGAACAAAATGCAAATGCATTTGATACTCCAGC
>JAYTKZ010000071.1:0-4992 GCA_043729885.1 bacterium | reverse complement strand
CCTCATCTCGTGGACTTGATCTTCCATGTGGTCATATGAAATATCTTGATGAAAGGCAACCACTTTTTCAATTTCTTTTTGGAAAAACTTTTCTATCTTTTTTTTCTCTTCATCGAAAACTAAGGTAGGCAGTTTATCTTCCATCATTTTAATTCTTTCTCCTGTTAACCACCCATCATCTTTCAATATTGAAAAGATGTTTTTGTGCGCTTTTAGAATTTTATCTTTAACTTTCCCATTTTCTTTCTCATCTGTAAGGTGAGGTAGGATACCGTTATTATAAAAATCTAATTCTCCAAGTGCATCTTCAATCAATTTGCACTTTATTAACCATTTTTCAAAAGTTTTGCTTTCAAAAGCTTTACTAAATACTCTACATAACCCTTGAATCATAAAAAATGATGTACGTATGTTGTTTGATATTTTGTAAAACTCTTCAAGAGGCATTGCCTCAGTCACACCTTCTAACTTAGGTTTTAAGTCATCTATGTGCTTTTGAAAAGTACTTATAACTATATTTGTTTTATTGCTCATCTTTTTTTGTTTTAATGAATAATTTTATGTTTTTTCATTATATGATAATTATTTACATATTCAATAGAAGATATATAGTATGTATATTTTTAAAAAAGAGCCGGTATAAAACCGAGCTCCTGTATATCTTTTGATTTTACTTCCACTAATTAGGAAGTAATTCATGAAAACCTGTATCCCGGATGAAGCGCCATACCCAATCGGATTCAAAATGAATGAAATGCGCTGCCAATGCATCTTTTTCGTCTTCACCTTCAGGCTTTTCTTTCAATTGATCTTCAGGATTTCCTATTTTACCTGAGACTTTGATAATGTCCTCATTATCTTTTAAGAATTTAAGTATTTCAATTACTCTCCATTTTCCCACGTCAAAGCATCCAAGAAACGCTGCAACACCTTTTTTTGAATACATTTCTACACGTAGTAATCTTGCTGATTGATCTATGATTTCAAAAGTCATTTTTTCAGCAATTACGCCATTGCAGTAGGATGAAAAAGAAAGGAATACTGTAAACTTCCCATGTGTTTGTTGTGATACCATATTTTTTAATTTTTTGTATGCACTCATTATACGATATCTATTTGCATTTTCAAGAAAAAGTTGTATAATATGTGTTATTATTATAATGTGGCTCAAAATACACAAATAATCTAGATTGTCTATACAAACTTTCCATTTGTTATTTTATAGCTTTTTCACTATAAGAATAGCAGTGTAAAGTCTCATTTACCCTTAAATTAAGTGCATATGAGAGCATTCCTGAAGTTCCTCATCAATATATGACTACTCGCGATATTAATTTGGCTAGTAGTTAGATTTACAACACTTGACGATAAAATCGTTGAATTTTTGAGAAACTGATCTACATCTGTCGTAATTACATCAGGAGATATAACACAAAATGCATGTTTAACTCCTTGGGGAGTTAGTATCCCAAATGGATCTAGTGTTTTTGCATACCAATTATCAGCACCAGACCAAAATGGCTCATGTCATGAAGAAGAGAGAAAATGTATAGATTGAATTCTAAAATGATCATATGAGTTTGGAACTTGTAACAGTACTGATTGATGAGTAATTACAGATACTTGATCTGCTAATTCAGGTGGTTGGTCTTTACCTCCTACTTGAGTTTCATGTTCAACTCCATGGGGACAAACTATTTCTCATGGGAATTATATAGTATCATATGAATCACCATCTTCTTGTAGATTCCAAAGAAGAATGTGTGTAGATGGCGAATTATTAGGTAAATTTCAATATAACTATTGTATGATTGCATACCAATGATGATATAATTGATTTCAAGAAGTATCATTAACAGAATGATCAAATAATGGTAATTCGTATGGTCAAATTCAAGATTTCAGTAATTCTGTAAATAATGGTGGAGATATGACTTCTCCATATGCAAATAGCGCATCATCAAATTGAGCATCATGGCATTATGCTCCAGTAAATTATGGATGAAATGTTGCAAATTCAGTTTTGCCAAATGATTACTGGAATCAAAATGCAAAATGAAATGTTGCTATTGTAGGAACATCTAAAACCATCTATAATCCAAAAGCAACAAATGGTGTCAGTCAATATACATTACCAAAGAATTGGAACGCTAATAATTATACTCGTTATGATTTAACACAAAAGTGATGTTCAAGTCCGTGGGGAACATTTGTAGAACATGGTCAATATGTAATTGCATACAGAGCAAGTACAGCTGCTAAATGACATTCTTGTGAATATGAAAGAAGAAATTGTTTTAATGGGAAACTCAATGGATGATTTTCATTCCCATCATGTAATTTTCAATGAAAAAAAACGTATACATATTCTACATATCAACCACAAAACCAATGATATGATAAATATTATTGGGTAGATTATCCAACGACTCAATCAAACAGATCATGTCGTACTCCACGAGGAACTACGGTGAAAAATTGAGGTTATATAAGAGCATATAAATATAGTTCTGCTCCATGGTCAGATTGATGCCAATGAGAAATTAGAAATTGTCATGATGGTATTTTGGATGGATCGTATTCAAATCAAACATGTAGATTAAAACAACCGACAAACAACTGATGTTACGGACGAAATTGTTGAACTTGGAACAATTCATGTTCATTGCCACGATGATGAAGCATAGCAAATTGACAATCAGTAGTAGCTTATAGTAGTAACTCATATGGTCAATGTAGCTCAGAAACAAGAATCTGTTCAAATGGATGGTTACAATGATCATACTCAAATAAATATTGTTGAAATGATAACCCACCTAATAACAATGCTTGTTCGTTACCACGATGATGAAGTATAGCAAATGGGCAATCAGTATTAGCATATAATAACTGGAATTGAAATTGTAACTCAGAGAGAAGATACTGCTATAACGGAGTATTGAACTGATCATATTCACTATCATCATGTAACAACCAATGAAATTCATGTTCATTGCCACGATGATGAAGCATAGCAAATTGACAATCAGTGCTAGCATACCAAAATTGAATAAATTGAAATTGTAATTCTGAAAGAAGGTATTGTACAAACTGAAATTTGAATTGATCATACTCATTATCATCATGTAATAATCAATGAAATTCATGTTCATTGCCACGATGATGAAGTATAGCAAACTGACAATCAGTGATAGCATATCAGAATTGAATCAACTGAGTATGTAATTCAGAAGCTAGATATTGTAGTAATTGAGTTCTTAATGGTTCATACTCACTACAATCATGTAACTATCAAAGTAATTCATGTTCATTACCACGATGATGAAGTATAGCAAACTGACAATCAGTGCTAGCATATCAAAACTGGAATTGAAATTGTAACTCAGAGAGAAGATATTGTACAAACTGAAATTTAAATTGATCATACTCACTATCATCATGTAACAACCAATGAAATTCATGTTCATTGCCACGATGATGAAGTATAGCAAACTGACAATCAGTACTTGCTTATAGTAATGCTTATGGAGTATGTAGTTCGGAAAGAAGATATTGTAGTAATTGAGTTCTAAATGGATCATATATACAACAATTCTGTACTATTCAAAATAATTCATGTTCATTACCACGATGATGAACTATAGCACATGGACAATCAATAGAAGCATTTCTAAATCCAACATCACCGTGTACAAAAGAAATTAGATTATGTACAAATGGAGTGTTGAATTGAAGTTTTGGATATAGCTCATGTACACTGAGTCAAAATTCATGTTCATTACCACGATGATGAAGTATAGCACATGGGCAATCAGTTACCGCATATCTCAGTTCAACATCGCCATGTTATCAAGAATCTAGATATTGTAACAATGGAACATTAAATGGCTCATATTGATATAATAGTTGTTCAATATTAGGAGGATGATTAGATACATATTGAGAGCGAAATAGTCCATGACGATATAACTCAGTACCAGATTGATTAGATACATGCCATGGAGATGCTACTGCAGCATTTACATGTACTGCTCAAGATCAACTTACTTGTACTGATTATAGAAAAATAGAGAATGATTGTTGTATTGCTGGTCGTGCAAAATATGAGAAAAGAACTGTAACATGTGTGAGATAGCACTTCGTGCTAGGGATTAGGTATTAGGGACTAGGGAAATTGACACGCAGTATCATCCCGGGATCCAGTAGGGACGTGCTTATGCACGTCTTTTTCAAATATATATTAATTCCCATCTGACATTGAAAATACCCCCCAAAACCATACTACTATAGTATGCCAATATTGATTTCTTGAATATTTTTGATTTTATTTTGAATAGCTGCAGTGTATAGTGTTAGTATACATGAATCTTTTGTGTACTCTCTCAAATTTCTTAGTGAAACAAGTAACTATTTCTATTTCAATAAACATCTACTTAATATCCTGATTGCAACTATTGTATGATTGATTGTATATAAAGTTCCGCTTAACTTTGTTAAGAAATATAAGGTAGTAATATTTTTGGGACTCCTTACTTTGCAGTTACTTGTATTTACGCCAATAGGTATTGAGTTGCAGTGAGCTAGATGATGGCTAAGAATACCTTGATATGGGACACTACAGCCATCTGAATTTTTCAAACTATGATTTGTTATATTTTTTGCATGATGGATTTATAGAAAAAAACATATACTCCAAGAGGCTAGATGATACGCTGCATTCTTGGTATTTATATGATTAGTTTGAATACTCTTTCTCAAAATTCCAGATTTATGAACTATGCTAATATTAGCAATTGTGTGATTTATTATGTATCGATATGGTGGATGAAAATTAAGACACCTAATATTTATTATAGTTGCATGATTAATTGTTTGAATATGAGTGTGATGGCAAATTCCGTATGTCAAAAGTAGGTTATCTTACTTTATAAATCCATCTTCAGATGAACGCGGAAGATGAATTTGATACCAGACAGAGCAGGCATTGATGAG
>JAYTKZ010000070.1:0-1616 GCA_043729885.1 bacterium | reverse complement strand
ATATGCTCTCCATAAATCACGATATTCTTTTTCATCCGACTTAAGAGTATATACTAAGGTGAAATCATATGCTTTAGGTAATAATGATGGGTTTCTTTGCAGTGCAGGATCAGTATTGTTTTCTACAAAATTCTCAATATTTATACCTCAAATAGTATTTTTTGCAAATAATTCTAAACGAGCAATATTGAAGTAATTTCTAAGTGTTGCAAGTGTTCTAAATGATGTGTCTTGCAATGGTGCTAATGTATCAAATTGTCAATTATTTATACGAGAAAAGTAAGCTTGAATAACAGTAGTATTTGAAGCTGGTGGTGTTGGCTTTGTTGTAGTAGGTGTTTGTGTTGTAGTTTGTGCTCACTGAGAATTTATTGGCATATCATCATCTAAACGATCTGCTTGATGTAATTTAAGATACATCCCATATCAAATTAATGCAATACCAAGCAATAATATCAGCATAGTCAAAATTCCTGATTTATTACTGCGTCTTTCAAATGCAGCTAATTCCTCTTCCCATGATAATCATGATTGAGTAGCTACATTAGATTTTACTTTTTTAACATCTTTATGAGCATGTACTTGCTCAGCAACAGGAGTTTTTCTAGGTCTTCCTCTTCCTCTTTTAACAGGTTGTTGAGAACTTTCAATCGCCATACTAATTATATTAATTATAAAGTTTTATTTATATTCCACTCTCAAGAGCAGATAACACTAATCGCAATCTATTGAAATGCACATCAGTTGCAAGGTATTTATTGGAAAATAGTCATTACTTCTGAGTAATATAATATGTAATTTTAGTAGCTTTTTAGAATGCTGATTTTGAATATAAAAAAAGTGCGTAAAAACGCACTGTAAATATTGTTTTGTTAGTGGTATACTAACGTTGATTCACTATTGCTGACTGTTTCTTTGTTTGCGGTACAATCTTACCGTCATTTGTCTGTAATTGAATGTTGAAGTTACAATTACTCAGCTTGCCATTTACAATAAACAGACATTTCACATACACAGTATCATTCTTTTTTTTGATACTATATGTGTATGTTGACACACCCTTATCAGTTTGCTGATAAGCTACAATCATCGTATCTATCAATGGTAGATTAAACTCCTTTTGTAACTGATCTCCAAATGGCGTTGGTAATGCAATAGTAATAGTAGTTGGTGTCTGTGCATATGATGCAGTCACTGCAAAAATGCATAATACAAATATGATTATTTTTATGATTATTTTCATGTGTTTTTGTTTTGTATGCATATTATATATAAATAAAGTATTTTGTCAAACATATTATATGTGTTATATAGTTCTAATCATTAGAGATTTGCCACCAGATTATAATTCAATATTATAGAATCACACTATTTAGTACTGATAAAGAATATGGGATTTACATATACCACACTATCGTATCCACAAAAAAGAGATTATATTGTTAAGCTTTTGATAAGTTTTAAAGATCGTGGAAATACATTTACACAGTTAGCAGAGAAGATTAAAAATGATTCTGCCTATCCAGAAGAAAAAATAGACTATATAGAGGAAAGATTTGCACATTATGTTGATAAAACAAAGGGAGATAAAATACAAGCATTTGAAGATAGATTAA
>JAYTKZ010000069.1:0-6149 GCA_043729885.1 bacterium | reverse complement strand
GCACCTGTGATACGATGTCCTCATACTGATAGTAATGACGAGCGTGGTGTATATTATCCACATACTCGACCTGATTTTGCAGGAAAGTATATACGAGATTTCTTTGATGCACAAAAATAATTGTATTCGACATTAAATTCACTATAAAATATTCATATTTATTCATAATATTTTGCTCATATGAAAAAAACATTAGCACTTTTGGCTGTAACATTTGTTGCACTAGCTGGAAGTACATTTGCATCTGGAGAAGTGATGTCTGGTAGTGAAAATACATGAACTGTAGTTGCACAACCTGCACCAAGTAATCCTACTACTGATGCTGCAAAAGCTGTAGTACTTGTATGTATTAAGACAGCTGCTCTTACAAGAGAATGATATTTACAAAGTGCTTATAGATCATTTTCAGACGCAGTAATGGTTGCATATCTCAGAAGATCTGAAGGTATCAATGCAGCTTATACAACCACAAAGACTATGAAAGAAGCAAGACCAGTTATTAAAACAGCGTTTGAGACTTGGAAAACGACAGTGAAGTCTGCTAGAGAAAAGCTCAAGAAAGCAAGAAATGATATATGGAATACATTCAAAAATGATGTTAAAGCATGTAGTCCAGATAGATCAACTTCAAAAGATGCTACAATGGATGCTACTGGACAAGAAAGATCAGAATGATCTTCACTATAGAAATTTATTTTAGAAAAGCCTCTCGAGTATGAGAGGCTTTTAAAGTTATCAATTATTATAGTCATAAATTAACGAACTGACTTACCATGATTTTTTGATCTACCATTGTCATCATCAGACTCTGAATGACTACTTGATTTTCTATCATCATTACTTCTATGATTTTCTCTATGTTCTTTCTTACATCCTTTTCTTATTGCTTCGAATGCATTCTTAGCATCTTTTCTCGCCATATTAGCTACTTTTTTAGCAGCTTTCATATCAGCTTTCCAAGTATCAAATGCAGTTGCAATTATTACTTTGATTTCATCATCTGTTTTCCCACTAGCTTTAGCAACATCAATCGCAGCTTTTAATTTTACTGTAGCAGCTTTGAGTGAGTCAGTATATGCCATAGAAATAGCTACAAGAGCATCATTTCTTACCATTGCACCACTATTCATACACATTCCAGTATGTATAGATCATGTAGTAGTACTTCCAGTTAAAACAGTTCCACTTGTAGTTGAACCAGTATTAGTAGTTCCAGTGAGTGTAGTCCCTGTATTTGTACTTCCAGTTAATGTTGACCCACTTGTTACTTCACCTGAAGCGAACGTGCTTCCTGCAAGAGCAAATATTGCTCCAAATGCAATTAATAATGTTTTTTTCATGTGTTTATGGTTGAGATTAAAAATATACCAACAAAGAGTATATGATACAAAAGCGTATCTACTATAGTATTCGTCAAAAATCCTAAAATACGCAAAGTATTTTGCATATTAATATTACCTCTTGCAAAAGCCAGCTGTAACAATACGACTGCCGCATACAGATAGAGGATATAAAGTATTTAGGCCTGTTCTAGAAAACATTTAGTCGTTAGATTATGCTTTTACATTCCTATACATATATTCATGACCACAATCGTAATTGCGCTAATTGTCTTAGTATGTATCTTTGAATTTATTAACTGATTCCATGACACTGCTAATGCGGTTGCAACGGTAATCTACACTAAAACTCTCAAACCACGTATTGCTGTAATCTATTCATGAGTATTAAATTTTTTATGAGTACTTGTCTGAGGAGTCTGAGTAGCATATAGTATTGTAAAACTGATTCCAGTTGTTGAAATCGCTAAATTCTGATCTAATCTGGGGCTGTTGATCGTGGTATCTATATTATTCACTTCGATATTATGGAATCTCTATACACGGTATAAATGATTACCATGTTCAAGCTCACATACATTAATCGGGTCAATTGTATGAGCAATTATATGATTTTGTTTGCTCAAGATGTGAAGTTTCGAAGTAGTAAATTGGGTTAAGATAAAAGATATTGTACTTTGATTATTAATCTCACCTGTATTTGGTTTCGCATTTACATTGATAATTGTAAGATTCTTTAGAAGATACTTCAATAAACAAATACTATTCCACAAACCTACTGATCATGATAGAGTACCACCACGACGCATCAGATGAATGTTATTAACTACATGTGGTCTTGTAAGTTACTTTCACTGATCAAATGATGGACAAAAATGAATTTGATTAGCTATGGTTATATTGGTATTGTTGATGCCATGAACATATATGGAAATGTTTGCAGCAAAATGAGTACCAATTCGAGTAATAGGCGCTATTTCAATCTCGCTTTGATTATGAACAATGATATGACGGAAAAGAATTGTTGTAACAATTGGTGAAAAGATTGGTAGAGACCACCTGAGTTATATTCAATGAGCAACAGCCGAATTTGTGGCTGCCTTGACTATATGATTATCTACATATTTTCACTTACCAGTTAGTACAACACATACATTATCAAGTTGAGTTGCATGATCTATGGTTGCTACATGATGAATTGCAAATATTCAATGAAAAACTGTAAGACATATTGCATTAGCATGGATATTCACACTACCAGTATGTTTAGTTGTTTCTGCTGCTATTGTAGCATTGTGATGATGATTGTTATGATTATAATATATAATTATATGTTTCGAGTCCTGCCTTGCGGCAGGATTTTTTTATTTGTTTTTGTAGAAAGTGTCCAAAATATCGGTGAGCTAAATAAAGAAATACCATGGGCCCCATTCGAAGAATGGGTTGGTATTTCGCTACATCATATATGAAGTTACTTTGCTTCAAGCTCACTTATTTTGGACGAGGCGTGTTTTGCATACTTTTTTTCGCTGGGTGAAAAAAAGTATGTCCTGGACGGATAGTCCAAAGATATTGAAAAGGATTTAAAATGGATCCCGGATCAAGTCCGGGATGACAGTTCTTCGAGATTAGAATGCTTGTATTTCTCTTTTAAAAGCATACAACATACATGTTTATAATCTAAAAAATATCTCCATGAAAAAGTCATTAATCTGATTAGAAAATAGAGTAGTATTTGTTACTGGTTGAACAAGTGGTATGTGAAAAGCTGTAGTACTACAAGCTGCTCTTAATGGTGCAAAAGTAGCATTTATTTGACGCCGTTCACCGGAATGAACTGCAGTGATTCAGGAAGCTATGGCTATGTGAATTTCTGAATCAAATATCTTGTTTTTTCAATGTGATGTAACTAATTTTACAGTATTGGAAGCAGTAATCAAAAATATTATTGCTAAACGATGAAAAATTGATTGATTATTTTGTTGTGCAGGGAATCATATGGTATGAGATATAATGAGTACAACATTGGATCAACGAAATGATTTATGGAATCTCAATGTAACATCAATGTTTATGACAATGAAATTTGTCTTGCCGTATATGATAGAGCATCAAGGATGAAATATTGTATTGATGTGATCTGACCAATCATTTGTATGAAAACATAAAAGTAGCATATATGGTGCAACAAAAGCTGCAGTTGGACAACTTACAAAGAGTACTGCATTGGACTATGCAGAATATGGTATTCGTGTGAATGCAATTTGTCCTGGAACAATTGATACAGCGCAGGCAATGCGTGCTGCAGATTCATTTGCAAAAGAGCGCTTTGAAGGTGATATACAAAAAGCAAAAGATGATTTTGCTCAAGCTCAAGCAATCAAACGTTTGGGAACTCCAGAAGAGGTTGCTGAATTAGTAAACTTTCTCCTAAGCGATCAAGCAGCATATATGACTGGAACATTGATTAGTATTGATGGAGGATATGTAGCAGCATAATACTTGTCATCTCGAGCGAAACGTAGTGTAGTCGAGAGATCTTTTAAAAAGGTTTCTCCACTCGCTTTGCTCGGTCGAAATGACAACTGTATTTATATGAAATGATTCAAATGACACATACTTTTTCTACAAAACCCATTGATACTTGGTTAGACACTCAAATCACTCTATGACGAATATGACATTCAACGGTATTGATTAATTTTTATGGTACATGGATTATTACAGATCCGGTCTTTGCTATGGCATTTGGTGTACCTTTACCACGCACATCTTGGAATATATGAGCAAGAAGAGTGCGTAACCCACATATTTCCATCAAAGAATTGCCACATATCGATATAGTTCTTTTGTCACATGCTCATATGGATCATTTACATCCATATTCATGTAAAGCAATTTATAAACATAGCGAATGAAAAACAGAATTTGTAGTTGCTCCATGAGTATATCAATGGTTACATAAACATATTCAAACACAAACACATGAATTAGATTGGGGATGGACAAAAGAAGTATGCTGAGTATCAATCACAGCATGTGAAGTGAATCATCGATGAGCTAGATATCCTTGGGCAGCTGATCGCTCGAAATGACATCCAACATGAGCTAGTTACAATGCATACTTGTTGGAAAAAAACTGAAAGAAAATATTTTTTTGATGAGATACGGCATATACAACTGTCATGAAATCATATGCTCCAGTATGATGAGTAGATCTAGCAATTATGCCTATTTGATCATATGATCCATGGATAGTAGATCATTGTAATCCAGAACAAGCTCTTCAGATGGCACAGATGGTAGGTGCAAAATCTGTCGTTGGTATACATCGGGATTCTCGATGACGACCATATAAAAAACGTGAATTAGATAAGCCATTAAAACGATTTCTAGAAGCAGCTCCATCATATTGAATGGATGTTTTGTGGAAGTATGAATGAGAAGTTATTATACTGAAATAACAATTATTTTACGATAAAAGATAATTCTACTTTTGGTCTTGACTTTTCTCTTTTACGGAGTAGAATACATATCTTAATCATCATTATTATTAACAACCCAAAACAATTGATTTATGCAAAAACAAAGAACTGCCAAAAAATCATCTGCCAGTAAAACGATTGTGTTCAAAATTTGCCAGCCAACACTGCGTTCACTGAAAAATCACAGGCCTATTAAAATTGCCTATGGTACTGAACTAACAATCGAAGAGGTTAGACGAAAAACCGGTGAAGTAAGTGGTAAGAAAAGAGTTTGTATGAAGCGTTTTATGCTCCGTTTCTCGGCAACGAAATCCGAAAAAAGCGTACTTGTACCTATTGGTTATGACAACCCGATATTTACAAGCATTAGCAAATTCGTTAAGAACATCGTGCCTGTGATCCCGGACGAATGCGTTGCATGTAAAAAGGAAATCGTGACAAAAGCATTTTATGCCAAGCAAAAAGGCTTTGAAACTGCTTTCCAGTCATTATTGACTTACTCCTTTACCAAACAAAGGTACTTTGTGCCGGCTGACAATGACAATGTAACCCATGTCGGTTGTGACAAAGGAGGTAGCATGTATGTAAAGACTGAGAACGGTAATCAGTACTTTATATTCAATGTTGCCGAACAAGACAAAGCAAAAAACGCTGCTTAACATCAAAAAATTTTAAAACTGGCCCTGATTTTTTATCGGGGCCTTTTTTGTTCAAAAAAATTATTATTCCCTAATCCCTAATCCCTAATCCCTGGGCTACTTTGTAGCCCCTATACAAACAAAAATCCAATCATTGCAAGAAATGCTAATAGAAGAAGTATAATCTGTTTCTTTGAAAGTTTATCTTTGAGGAATATCCAACACATAATAGCAGCACATGGTATACCAAAAAGTCTAATCACATTTACTGTATTTGCTTGATTTGTTTGATATCCATAGTATGTTAGGTAAGCAGAGATTACATTAAAAAATCAGATTCAAAAGAATATTAACCTTTGTTTCCCCATACATGCTCATTGAAATCTAGTCCATCCATTTTTGCCATTCTGTATCAAGTATCGGATTACTACGACAACTAAAATCATACTTTCTGTCAGCATCCCTACTTGAATAGGGTTCATCATTCATGACTTGATGAAATATGTATTTCATACAAAAAATAGTGACCAACATACTGCAGTTACAAGAGGGTAGAGCGCATATTTATTGAAAAACTTTTTTTGCTTGAGAGATCTTTTTTTCTTTTCGATGAGGAATTGTACAATAATTCCAAAAAATACTAATGCTATAATAAATTTACCAATACCAAATGCTTCTTGTCATGG
>JAYTKZ010000068.1:0-2662 GCA_043729885.1 bacterium | reverse complement strand
TGGCACATCAGTTGCAAAAGAACTTCGTTTTTGTAGTAGAGTTGATTATACTTTTGGTATAGCTCGTAGAATTGAGTTATGTAGTGCGATTACTAATTTCGAGGAATAATTTTTTCAAAAATATCTCCCTGCTAAAGCAGGGTTGCATCTTATGATGCAAACAAAAAGGAAAAGACTTTGCCTTGCAAAGTCTTTTCGATAATTTTTCTCATACTCCACGGTGTCATTCAAAAGAGACAAAGGGGCAAAGGGTCGACAACCTATTTTGCAGGTTGTAGATTCTCGAGACCGACAACACCCATATTACTACCGACGAGAACGTAGTTGGATCCAGTACAATGCAAAGGGTGCATCTTGAACCCAAGAGTGTAAACAGACGAAGACTTCTCATTTGTCCATATCCATCCTGTGATTCACATCATTTGTCTCGCTATTTGCATTCATTTTATTCCTTCTGATCTACTATTGTTTTTTACAGGAGAAAAGAGTTTATAGATAGCTTCCCATTGTGCTATGTTTCATGCTGTAATTTTTGCTTGAATCCCTGATGCTTTCATCACATCAGCTCTCAAATTATATTCTCATTTTGGTGCTCCATTTGGTGCATCAAACATATCTCTCCAATATGCTTCTATATTTTCTTGTTGGTTTAATAATGTATTGTATGTATTCTTTTTGAAAGAGTTCGTTCCAAGTAGTGATGTTGGTTGGATTATACCATGTGATCTAAATAACTCTTTCCCTTCTGTATCTAAAAGTACCATACTACCCTTCTCATATCTTGTGATTTTACGAAGATATGTTTTGTCTGTATCGTTTGCTTGCTCATAACATGTTTTTGCTGTAGTTGATCCATATAGATTAAGTGTTTTTTCTCGTACTACTTGTTGTGTTTCAGCAGAGCTTTTACCATATATCTTTCCCAGCTTTTCTTTTGTAGATGGTTGTGGAAATTTAGCATCTAGGGCTTTTCTCAACTCTTCAGCTTCCTTTGCAGTAACATCTTTTACTGCTTTTGTAGCTTTCTTTGGAGTATCTGCATCTATTTCTATATGTACTCCATTAAAATCTCATCAAATTGGTGCCATTTGTATTGTAATATAATGTAAAATATATAATCTTAATAGTAATTATATGTATTTAATTATATTTGTCAAATATATTTAACTTTTGTCAAGGAACATGAATAAAGTTATTAGAACTCTACAACAAGCAGATACAGTCGCATTTTTGCATCAATCATGAATTGATCATTTTTCAGTAGTATGATCATATGCTACTAATACACAATCTAATGATAGCGATGTAGATGTTATATATGAATCAAATAAGAATATATGATGGGAACTTTTTGATATAACTCAGTATTTAGAAAAAAAACTTGGTAAAAAAATAGATATTATAGAAAGAAGATATTTAAGAAGTTCGATAGCGAAGTCTGTTTTAGAACATAAAATTGATATTATCTAAATGCAAAATATATCAAAGATTCAACAGCATCTTAAACGGATGTTAGACGCAATAAATAAAATTGACCTATATATGTGAAATCACAATATAGATATTTTGGAAACAGATGGGCTAAGATTAGATGCATGTTTGATGCAACTAATACATATATGAGAGATTATGAATAAAATTATTAAGCACGATACTACATTCTCACTATGAACTATTGAATCACATAGAGTAATAGGCCTTAGAAATTTTGCTGCTCATGATTATCTAGGTTTAAAT
This sequence comes from bacterium, assembly GCA_043729885.1. Lineage (GTDB taxonomy): Bacteria > Patescibacteriota > Gracilibacteria > Absconditabacterales > Absconditicoccaceae > JBDHUW01. The sequence goes on along the minus strand of JAYTKZ010000068.1, from coordinate 925 downwards.
ATCAGTGTAATACAAAAAATTATTCAGCATAATATTCCTGAACTGAAAAAAGCTATAGAAGAATATCTTAAATAGAAAATGGAGATTTAGTAATTAATAGTAAGTTTAAAACAATAAAAAAGAACAATTGTCTTTTCTACTAACTTCATATTATTGAGTTATGTAGTGCGATTACTAATTTCGAGGAATAATGAGCACTTCGTGCTAGAGAAAAGAAATACGAAAAAAGAAAAAAGACCATGTATTATATCATTGGTCTTTTTTATAAAATTTACTTATTTCTTATATCTTTTTTCTTATTACTAGTCTGCAAAGCAGACTATCTATGAAACAACTTATCCATATCCCCTTTATCGAAACGCCACATAAATGGTCTTCCATGCTGACAAACAAACATTCCTGGTATGGTTTCTAATCATTGTTTGATGAGGGATTGCATTTCTTGAGGGTGGAGGCGTTGTCATGCTTTGATAGATGCTTTACATGCTTTTTGTGCGTACATAGTATCAGATATCTTTTCATATGATGGATTATCTATAGTCATTATAATACGAACTATTCCCTCTAAATCATCAATATAATCAATAAAAAACATCGGCACACCATATATTACAATTTGATTTTCTCACAATACTGCTACATCAAATCACAAGTTTTGTAAAGCGCTTTCATACTGCTCTACTGTAAATCATGGTGATGTAGAAACTGATACTGGTTGAAGAAGTTGATGAGTAGATGTATTTGTTGCATTATATCATCTCATGCGCTCATAGGTGATTCTTTCTGCCAGTGCGTGTTGATCAACATAATATATAAAATCATTATCTTCTAACAATATATACATATCTCGTAATTGCCCTATGATACGCCATTGTAACGGGATAGTTGTATTTTCTCCTACATGTGACACTAGCATATCTCCTCA
>JAYTKZ010000067.1:0-2275 GCA_043729885.1 bacterium | reverse complement strand
CCTCCAATAATAATACATGTTTGTTTCATAAAAATTGTGTTTAGTTACATAAATACTACCTATATACTATGTATTTGTAAATAGATTTTTAGGCTTTATGTAAAAGATATTCATCACTAATTGTCCCATCTGCAAAAAGATTATATGCAATATTCTCTGTAGTCTCAAACTCTCGTAGAGTGATTTCCATTCATTTATAGTCATATACAGCGTTATTCATAAAGTCTTTTACATAGATGCAAGGTATACTATCCATATCAATCATACTATATAGTCCACGATGATCTCAGAATACTTTACGTAAAACAAGTCTTTTTACTCATTTTTGATAACAAGACTCTATAAACTCAGGTATATCATGACGATTAATATCGCTTACAAGTGTTGATATCTTTAGAGGTATACGCGATATTTTATTAATATACTCTAGATCTGGGACTCATCAAGTACCCATTAATATACTGTAAATATCTTCTTTGAAACTCGGAATAGATATTGCAGCACGATCGTATGCATTAAACATATCTGGTATCTTTTTTATTAAACGACCATTGGTATGTAATGATAGTTTTACTCAATCTATGTTGTCACGAAGACACTCTATAAGCTCTTTTTGATAGGTATACAAGAGTGGGTCTGTAATGGTTCACGTAAGTGATACTTCTTTTATCTCTTCAGTATTGAGAATATCAATAAATCTATCGAGATTTTCTAAAGGTCGAGTAGTGAGATTGTTTTTATTCAATCACTGCCTAATTTGTTTCCCGATGCAATCAGGACAAAAAGCATTACATTTTCCTGCAAAGAGAATATTAGCAAACTTGTGCATTTTCATGATGTAATTGATAAACTCTATCTAGGAGCACTTGTTTTACAGATCATGCGTAAAACATTGATATTACTCAGTTATAGTATTGATTCCCAAGTTCTGTGAGTTGTAAGCGTCCATCTTCATATTGCATATATCAGTTACTTGTGAGGAACTGTACTTCTTTACTAAACATTTCTTCTATAGTGCAATCAAAGTGTTCTTGAAAACTAGCTAAATCAATTCATCCAAAATAAAACGACACTGATGCAAATTTTCATGCTGACATTTCTTTTGATAAATGATAGATGTCTTGCAGTGGAAATTTTTGTTTTTCATTGATATATTGTAAATAGTTATGAATCTTTTTTGATCATGCTCATTGATTGTAATACAGTGATTTGATGTTATATGATTGTGCTCCTAGTCACATTCATACATATGGAGTTCACTTCACAACTCTGTTTGTCAAATACTCACTTGCTCCGCTACTTCATGGTACTCTTGAAAATGTATTTTTTCCCATCCAAGCATTGTATCATGCTTCCTTGAGCATTGCTTTGATGAGCTGATATTGTTCTTGAATATTTTGTAACTCGAGCAGATATCATTTATCTTGCATCTTAGTTCCTTTATAACGAGTACGATAGATAGTAATATGTTCAGGATCTAGATCTATTACATGTGCTAAAGTAGCCTTTACTCTCTCCACATTTTGATTCACAAGACCATACATTATATCAATATTGAAACTATCAAATCATGCAGTACGAATATTATCAGTTGCTTGTTTATTTCGATCTAAACTCGTTACGGTACGTCATACTGATTCGAGTACTTTTGGACTAATATCTTGCACTCCCATACTTATACGATTGATTCACATATCATGATATGCTTTAATTTTATCTCAAAAACCTGCTGCGATCTTTGGTGTTGTCTCTATAGAAATACTCATATTCTCTGGTACTGTAAAATGTTTATGAGCCAGATCTACAAGTTGTCATATATACTTTTGATCAACTACTGATGGTGTTCATCATCCTATATCAAAACCAGAAAGTTTCTTTCATTGAAGTTCAGTTTGTGTCGCATACATTTCAAACTCTTTTCTGAGAGCATCGAAATATACATCATGTGTATTAGCATTGTGATATTGCTTTGGATCTACAACTGTATATTCACAAAAATTACATATGCGTTCACAAAATGGTACATGTGCATACAATCATACTTCGTCTATTCAATCTCGAATATGCTTTACGAATTCATTTTTATGTGTATTTCAAATTCTGTATGGCTTTGTAGTTAGTACATGTGCAATAGGGTAGGCAGTATTTGCAATATGATGATTGAGAAGTCCTGCTTGAAATACCTCCTCAGGATTGAATTTCTTTGTATCAAGTGGTTCAGGTTGATTTCGTGCTGTAGTGTTCATGATAGTATATTGAAGAATAAATAGATATT
>JAYTKZ010000066.1:0-6477 GCA_043729885.1 bacterium | reverse complement strand
TTCAGTTGTTGATGCTTCTGCATCTTGTTTTTTTCTTACATTAAATTTAGCTTGTCATAACTTCTTAATAATAGAAGCTTGTTCTTTCATAGTACGTTGATGCTTTACTGGATGGTGCTTTGATTGTGCCTTTGCAGGAATTTTATTATATTTAGACTTTGATGATTCTTTCTTTACTTCAACTATTATTGGTGCAGTAACTTTCTTTGCAGCTGGTTTAGCTATTTTCTTCGCAGGAGTTTTTTTCACAGCTTTCTTAACTACTGGTTTCTTTGCAGGCTTAGCTGTTTTCTTAGCAGGAGCTTTTTTAGGAGCTGGCTTTTTAGCTACCTTCTTAACTACTGGTTTCTTTGCAGGCTTAGCTGCTTTCTTAGCAGGAGCTTTTTTAGGAGCTGGCTTTTTAGCCGCTTTCTTAACTACTGGTTTCTTTGTAGGCTTAGCTGTTTTCTTAGCAGGAGCTTTTTTAGGAGCTGGCTTTTTAGCCACCTTCTTAACTACTACTTTTTTAACTGGTTTAGCAATTTTCTTCTTCACTACCATAGTACTTTTATATTTTACGAGTAAATATACATTGAGTCTATCATCCCGAGCGAAGTCGAGGGATCTTTTTTCTCAAAAAGATTTCTCCACTCGGTTTATTCGGTCGAAATGACATATTTTTATACTCTTATCTTTGCTCCAGTTTCTTCACATACTGCAATGACTTTTTTCATCACTGTATTAATTTGTTCAGTTGTCATAGTTCAATCTCATTTTAATTTAATTGAGAAAGCGCATGATTTCTTTCCTGCTTCTAGTTTGTCTCACGCGTATAAATCGAATATATGTATGTCTTGTACCTCACTAACTGGTTTAATAGCATCCCACAATGTTTGATATGATACTCACTGATCAATTACGAAACAAAAATCTCTCCACACTATTTGATCCTGCATTGATTCAAATGCACTTGATGGCAGTGATACTGGTAATGTTGGGATAATATCCAAATGTATTTGTGCATATGTCACATAACTTTGTGTAGGCAATCCACATGCATCTACAAATTCTGGATGAAGTTGTCATATAAATCATATGAAAGTATCTCATATGTGTATACTACATTGTTTTTGTGTATGATATTGTCAAACTTGTGTAACATTGAAAGTAATTGGGTGTTTCACACCCGCAGCGCGAAGCGCTGCAATGCAAGCGTTTTTAACATCCAATCGTGGGTCATCTTGCCAAGTAGTAACTTTATTGCGGTAAGAGACAATTCCTACATCTCTTGTTTCAGTAAGTTTATTATCTACAAAAGGCCATGCTTTACCCGTATCAAAAATACGAATTTCATCTGCTGTTTTATGATTTTTTATTACTACATCAAGCAATCAATACAACATTATATCTCTTAGGTATTGGAGTTCTGGCGCAGGAGCATTTTGAAGTTTATAAAAATCTTTTGTATCTTTCCCAAACAATGTAATATACTTTTCATTTGCTCGTGGATATGTTTCAGTTTGAGTATAAGCAAAACGATCAACAAGTATTTGTTCTATCTCTTGTTGAATACGAACAGCACTATCAATAGTTGGCATAGCAAGTCTACCATAGAGTTCTTTCCCAACTATATTTTCATAGCCATACATTCTACTAATTTCCTCTACTATATCATGCATACCATTCATATCATCTGGACTTCTTCGTCGAGGTATAGTTACTGTATTTTCATAAAATTTAAATCCTAATCCAGTTAGTATTTTTATTCCATCCTCTGCTTTAAATGTATCATCTCCAAATATCACTTGTGAAATTTTAGGTCGATCTAATCCTATAGTTTTTGGTGAATTAGTATATGATGGTTGTGTTAGTAATGAAATACCTGCTATCTCGAAACTACCTAAATCTCTTTTATAGTATTGTAATAAATCCAATACCATTTGTAGTGTATGAGCTGTATATTGAGGGTTAATATGTTTTTCGAATCTTAGTTCTGCATCTGTTCTAAGTGATAATCTTGTCCCAGTTTTTCTGACAGCAACTGAGTCGAAATGTGCTATTTCTATGAATACACGCTTTGTTGATGCTGTGATTGCACTTTCTTTTCATCATATTACTCATCCAAGTGCTAGTACTTTTTTATCATCAGCTATTACAATATCATTGACCGTTAATGTATGAGTTGTATCCATGAGATCTATAAATTGTTCTCATTCTTTTGCAAATCTTACTGTTACTCATCCATCTATTTTATCCGCATCGAAACAGTGAATTGGTTGTCCAGTTAATAACATTGAAATATTTGAAAAATCTACCCAGTTATTTTTTGGTGTACTTCCACAATCACGCAATATAACTCTTGTTAATAGAGTTGACGGTTGTACTGCACAATTCTCAGCGAGAATTGAACCATATACTTGAACTGCAGGACAGTTATTTTGAACTGCAATTGTATGAGCTTTTCCATGTACTACTAATTCATCAATTGAAGTGTATGTATGAGCATCCATCAATGTTGGTAATTTGCTCATGATAATTTTTGTTGATGCATCAGATACATACATGGCATTTAATTCCCAAGCAAGTCCGAAGTGTCCAGTAAGATCAGGTCTATGTGTTACAGTTTTATTATCTACTTCAAAAATATAAGCATCCAATCGTGGATATTTATTAGTTATTGCTACTCCACAATCTTCATCGCTAATATCATCAAAATCAGGTTGTTGAGGTACTGTTTTTAGATCTGTATTGAGCGCGTATTGCAATGTTCGTATCCAATGTTGCTCTTCATCTTCGTTGATCCCAAGTTCTCATTTTGAACAAATCATACCATTTGAATCTTCTCATCTCAAACTTCTTGGTTCTATTTTGAGGTCAATAACTGGTAAATAGCAACCAGGAATAGCGACTGGTACATATGATCACACTGTTACATTTTCTCCTCAAGTACATATTTGGAATACTCATTTTGCTCAACAGTTAAGAGAACAAACTACTAATTTATCCGCTTGTGGATGAGGTTTTACTGAAACAACCTTTCAGATTACTACGTCAGAAGGTATCTTTCTTTGAATAATTTCTTCAACTTCACAAGTCTTGAGAATTAGCTTGTTAGCTATGTTTTCAACACTATCGTTGATACTAATATAGTGCTTGATGAGAGAACTATGGTAACGCATTTGGAATGATAGAAATAAATTTTGGCATAGCAAAAACACTTCGAGTTGTCAATTGTATACTCAATTTTACGTTAGAATCAAGGGGAAAATAATTTGTTTTTTGCTTTGTCACCCCGCACTTGATGCGGGGTCCATTTACAATAAACATGGATCCCGGGTCAAGCCCGGGATGACACTCAGCATCCTCATACAATTTATTCTGTCACCTCATACAACGAGTCTTTCAGTGAAAAATCATCACTATTTGCACCTAAATACCTATTTCATTCCATAGCTTTAACTCGTAATCATTGATATATTTTTGTCGTTTCAAATGACTGAATATTGTAATCAAACTCCATAGCATCGCGCTTCGTTTTCTCTTGTCTATAGAAATATCCTAGTGTAGAAGCCTTGTTTACATAGTAAATATAAATACCTAGAAAAAAAACAAAAAAGAAAATTACAACTCATGCTTTTGAATATTCAAGGAGTTTTTTGTTGTAACGAATCTTATTATGCAAAGACATGTATTGCTTTGCTATACTTTTGTGGATGATGAAGATGTTCATGGTGTTGGTATGTCGATTGATGAATTGGTAGTCTACTACTTTTTTATAGTCATTTTGTGGGAGAATACAATGATATGTAGGAGTTAGTAGCTAGGAGTTAGGAGTTAGTTAATTAATTACAGTTTCTAGCTCCTATCTCCTAAAACCTATCTCCTAGTTTTTTGCTACTTTTTCAATGATCCTCAATTTCGCGCTCCTCGATGCTCTATTCTTCTGTACTTCTGTATAATGCGGTGCTATTACTTTTTTATTAACAAGTTTAAACTTTCATTTTTCTTCAAGTGCTTTGAATGCATATTTTACAATACGATCTTCAGTACTATGAAATGTCATGATTGCACATCTTCCTCATACTGCAATCGTGTCGGGGAATGTTTGGAGAAATATTTCTAGCTGCTTGAGTTCTTGATTTGTTTGGATTCTCAGACATTGAAAAATGATTGGAAGTTGATTTTTCCTAACTCAAATTCCATATAAGAAATCTACGAATTGTTTTGTTGTTGAGAATGGTTCTTTTTTTCTATTTTCAATAATATGATCTGTAAAATACTCACTTGATTTAGGTGAAAAATCACCATACTGAACAAACATACGAATTAACTCTACTTTGTCATATGTATTGAGAATATCTCCTGCAGTTTCACCACTTCTGGTATCAAAACGCATATCAAGTGGTGCATCTTCATGTATTGAAAACCCACGAGACCCATCTTTGAAATGTTCCATATTTACTCAGATATCCAGAAGTATGAAATCAATCTTTTTGGTACTTCCTTGTCATCCCGGACTGATAGATTGTCATCCCGGACTGATAGATTGTCATCCCGGACTTGATCCGGGATCCATATCTTTTAATATACTACCAATATTCGCATATGTATCTTGTACATACATCACCGATCATTTTTGACGAGACATTACAGATACTAAAATTTCTCTAGCTTTTGCTAGCATCTGTCCATCACGGTCAATCGCAACAATATGAGCATCTTCTGCTAGTTTCCCACTCGCAGTAATAGCAGCTATATGTCATCCATGTCCAGCTGTCCCATCTACATAGAGTTTACAGTTTTCAGGTACATGACTTACTATTTCTTTCACCATAATTGGTGTATGTTTGATATCGTTCATAGAGTTCAAGTAATAATATTGTATTTGCCTATACTAATGATTATTACTACTGTATGCAATATGAACGCTTCCTTCATCGCGTATGAGGAAAAGAAAAACAAGTATTCCTCGTAGATATGAAAGAAGATAAGCGCTCTTCTTTATTTTCATCATTAGCACAAAAGACTCTTGATACCTATATCCCTACATGAAAACGTATTTTGATTATCTGAGGGAAAAAATGATTAGCATCAGGAGTTATGTGTCAGGATTGTGGGTATATACCAAAATGTAATCACTGTGATATTCCCATTGCATATCATCGCGATCATGCTGGACAAAACTTTTGAATTTGCCATATATGCAAGACCTCATACCAACCAGTATCTCAGTGTCCTACTTGTCAGTGATATGCTATGGAACTTTTTTGAACTGGTTTACAAAAGATTGAATCACTACTTCACGAACAATTTCCAACAATAAAAACATTTTGTATTGACGCTCAAACGGTTGGTTCGTTACCAAAGATAGCAAATGTTCTAGCAGATATCTCAGATGTACAATGTATTATAGCAACTTCGTTGCTACAGGTTCCACCTGTGTGATGGACACCAGACGCAGTAGTAGTCATTCGTGCTGATAGTAGTTTGAGTATTCCAGATTGGAAAGTATCGGAGCATTGTTATAATTTACTTGATGCATGTATTAGAAATTATACATGCCCTACTATTATAGAAGCGTATAGTATCTGACATCATGCAATAGTGGCTGCATGTAAACAAGATCCAAAACTTTTTCGAGATGAAGAAAATACATATAGACAAGAGTTCGTATATCCACCATATGGAGAAATGGCATTGATTCTCTATAGACATGAAATCGAAGAAACTATGTTTACTCGTGTAAATAAACTCTATCAAGAATTATTGTTTTTACAAGAAAAACTCTGATTCACAGGTGAAATATTTGCTACTCCTCCGTTGGTATACAAAATGTATGATAAGTATAGATATAATATAGTTTTGAAATGACAATGAGTTCGTTCATTTCTAGAAAAAGCCTATGTCGACCTAGGTATTCGTGACCGTGGATTCAAGGTAGATTGGCTCCCTGAAAACATTTCTTAATCTCTTGACTTATATCAGATGAAAGTTATAATATAGACTAACAACAAAACTAAAAAATAAGTCTATGAACATTGACAACACATTTGGCCAGGCAAAAGAAACCCTGGAAGAAATAAAAAAAGATCCAAAAAATCTCAAAAATTTACATTGGGGATGGCCTCTGGCAGGCGCAATATTAATTGCATTATGTAAGGGCTTATTGTTAGCAGACATCAGAATATCTGTTGCAATCGTAGTAGTACTTCTGGGCATAGGGATTTGGACTCTGGTTTTCAAAACACAGAACAAACCGAACCCTTTGAAACTTGGATGGGGATATTTCATTATCCCGGCCGGAGCAATTGCCGCAATACTTATTGCACCACAAGTATTTGTATATATTATTGTGGTATTGATCATTTGGGCGATCGGAGCTGCAGTCTATATGTATACCAGGGGTGCAAAGAATAAGGAATTCTAATTCTGAGCATGAGAATGATTATAAAGCAGTGGTTTTTCTAACCATTGCTTTTTTTGTATTACAATTAATCA
>JAYTKZ010000065.1:0-11323 GCA_043729885.1 bacterium | reverse complement strand
ATCAGTAATGGCTTTACAAGCGTTATATAGTAATATTATACATATTCATTAAATAACTATTCAACAATCTTTAAACATTGTGTTGATTTTTGTTACAATATGGGTAATACAATTGGCATTAACTACTTTTTATTATGTAATTAATGTTTACTAATGAGCACTATGTTTAAAAAACTTTTTCTTGCTCTGCTAAGTGTTGTTGGTATCTTAACTATATCACAAACATTTGCTGCAGACTGAGGTAATAATATCCTCGATGCTCTTCAAGGTGATAATGCAACTTGGACAACAAGTATAGTAACAACATGACCAACATCTACAAGTGTCAATGTAGAATTTCCTATTTTCACTACAAATGGTGAGCAAATCATGAATTATGCAATTAGTTATGTAAAAGATAAATCTATTGCAGGAGCAGATCTTTCAGATATCAAAAAAGTAACTTTTGAAGGAGATAAAGTAAAAGTAGCTGCTTGAAAAGTAACATTAGTTCTAGATGGCCTTGTTGCAGAGTCTACATACAACTTTGTTGTAAGCCCAATTAATAAAGAAGGAACTGAACTTGAACTATCAGATGAATTCTCATTCAAAACTCTCTCTGTTGCTGCTGCTACAGCCGCTACTCAATGAAATGGAAATATTCTTGATGAGTGAACAAATGGAGATAATTTACAATGAGCAGCAGACACTGCAAGTGCTAATTTCACATATGTACTAGATAATAATAAAGTAACAGTAAGTTGGAAAGCAATTAGTGGAGCTACTAAATTTAGTTTCTCTACAAAAGAAGCTACTCAATCAACATATACATATGTGTGAGATGTTGCAATTAGTGCAGAATCATACTCATTTGTAATTAGTAAAAAATGACTTCATACTGTTAAAATAGTACCAGTTGATAATGCAGGAGCAAGTGTTGGTATTGAAAGAACACTAGCAATCAAGGTAGATGCAGTAGTAACTCCAAGTGGAGTATGAACTCCAGCTACTTGAGCAGGATTAAATCTTATTTTGATGTCAACATTCTTGATGATGTTAATGTATGTAGTTTACAGATTTAGAAATACAAAATAATTACAAATAACACTATTTTCAATAGAAATACAATTCGGCTCTTTGAGCCGTTTTTTTTGTTACACAAAAAAATCCAAAACTTCTTCTATTGACAAATATACCAAAGATATCACAATAGTATGATTTCTAGCTATATCTTTCCTCAATTTCATAATTTCAATATACTATATCTGTATTTTGTTTCTAACTGAATTCCATGAAAAAAAACAAAAAAATCGTAGCTGTTCTATGAATGATAGCGATACTGATGCAAAGTTATCAGATAGTACCTAGCGTAGAAGCGGCAATCCCAGCAGAATATAAGCCGAATTACAAATTCGATGCAGAGTGGGATAAAATTGAAGATATAAATATCAAAATTAGATGAAAACAAAAAAACTGACAGACAGTTGAAGTTTTCTATTTCAAGGAACTACTAAAAAATTACAATACACTTTTTGAATACCTTCCACAATCACCTGATTATAGAGGTGTTTATGAAGATTGTCGTATAGGCTCAGAATCACTTTCTAGAGAATATGATCCAAGTAAATATACAGAATTTTATAATAACTGTTTAGGCCCATTAAATGAAATTTTCAAAGATATTGCAAATAAATATACAGTGAAAGCAAAGATTCAAGCCAATCCAGTAGAGTGATCTGCACCTCATACAGTAACTTTTGATGCAAGATGAAGTAGTGATGATGCATCAAAAACTACAATTCCTTCAGATAATTACTTTTGGTACTATACAGATGCAAAATGAGTTGAACAAGTTATTGGTAAATGACCAATAGTGAAACATACATTCAAAAATGAAGGTAACTATGTAGTACATCTTACTGTTAGAAGTGCAAATGCTTGAACAGACTGAATCTTTGATGATAGTGCAACTATTAATATCAAAGTTTGAGCACAAGCAGCAAAACTTGTTATATTTGCAAATGGTAAAAGATTAAGAGAAGATATACCTATCAAATTCACATCACAAGAAGCACTTGATGGATTAAAAATTGATGGTAGTGCTACTGCTCCATTATGATGAAGACAAATTATGAAACATGATTGGACTATCACAAATTCAAGTGATGAGATAGTATATAAAGACGGATCAATAGAATCAAATGGCAGAAATAACTGATCTCCTAGAAGTTTTAAAATACCATTAAGAACTAATTGAATATATACAGTATCACTGAAAATTATAGATAATGAAAGTAATAAGATTGAATCATTATACAGTGTGGTAATAGCAGATCCAATTGCAACAATTAAAGTTACTCCACTCAACGGCAACACATCTTCAGTATACTGATTTGATGCATCTACATCATACTCAGTACAATCTACATTGAGTGCATACTCATGGACAATTACAGATGAAGATGGTAACGAGATTACTACTAGTAAACAAAAATCATTTCAACAAAAATTTGTAAAACCAGGTACTTATAGAGTAAGATTACAAGTAACTGACGCACAATGAAATGACAATGAAGAAGCGTTAACATTACAAATTGCTTCTACTCCTCCAGTTCCACAATTTACATTTGAACCAACTAAGACTCGACAAAAACCATCAGAGTTTACATTTGATGCAAGTCCTTCATATGATATTGATACAGCAAATGATAACGATGTTCTGACATACGAATGGAGTTTTTCAAATAGCGACAATATTTCTATAGACAAAGTATTTGATGACAACAAAAGAATTCTTGTTTCATTTAAAGAAAAAGGTAAATACAAAGCGACTCTTACTGTAAAAGATAATTATAATCAAATACAGCAAATCACAAAAGATATTGATATTATTAGTACGCTTAGACCAAGATTTACGGTTAGACCTGCATCAGTAAAACTATGAGAGACAACAAATTTCACAATTAGGTCAAACAAAAATATTAGTAATTATAAAATAGAATATGGGGATTGAAAAGTAGAAAATTCTACAAAGGACCAATACAGTTATACATATAAAAAAGTTGGTATGTATATTATCAAAGTTACAGCATACTGAGATAATGGAGAAGAAAATAGTATATCAACAAATGTATTTATATGAGATGCGAATAAGCCGCTCCCAGCGTATACTGTACAAAATAAACAAAATGAATTAATAATCCCTGAATGGAGTTGTACAGATCCAAATGGAGATAAACATCCAGCATATGTAGTTGAAAGATATGAAGAGATAGTAATTGATTGAACAGAATCTAGAAATATTCAATGATGAAAAGATAATTTAGTATTCTATTATAGACCACAAAGTGAAGATGTAACAAAATGACAACAGAAAAGACACAAGTTTGATGAAGTATGATGTAAATTTGTAGACTTTACACTCGAAGATGTAAGTGCTAGTAAACAAGCTGAAGATAGAATCCGATTCTTTGTAACAAATGCAAAACCAAGAATCACAAATGTAATTATGACTTTCCCACAAGTATGAGGTAGCTCATATGGTATTTGAATTGGACAAAACAATCCTAAAGAAGTATTTAAAGCAGAAATAGATCCTCTTGTAGTAAAGATAGATGCTACTAACCCAACTGATAGAGATGGATCAATTAGTAAGTTTAAATGGTACTACTATAACACACAAGATGAAAATAGAATTTTAGAAATTAAATATACACCAGGGAATACTCCTTCTACTTACTTTACAATCCCAAGAATATCTGGTGAATATAGATTTTGAGTTGAGGTATTTGATAATGACTGAGAAAGTACAAGAAGTGAAGACCTTCTAGGAAATTGACCAGTTGTATTCTTTCCGCCAGATTCAAAAAATCCAGATATACCTATTGTTACACTAAAAGTAGATAGAGGTAGTGCAAAAGTATGAGAACAAGTAAATCTAGAAACTATTGCACAAATCTCATCAAAAAGAAATGATTTTAGTACAAATAGTACATACTCATATGATTTTGATGGAGATGGAACATGGGATTTGATTACAAAAGATAATAAAGTAAATTATGTATATAAAACACCTGGAAATTATACTCCTAGAGTAAAAGTTACCTATAGATCTCGTAGTTGATTAGCAGTATGAGACCTAATTGCAGTAGAAAAATGAGTAAAAGCAGGATTTTTATATGGAATTATATGAGACACTCTTGTAGTAAGAGATACAAGTTTTGGTGATATTGAATCTCGTAAATTTTGTACAGATGGGAAAATATGTCAATCAAATGAGAAAGCTATAATCGAAAATCAATTATACTTCACAAAAACATATGGATGATCTTGAAACTATTATATCAGATATGATGTAAAAGATAAAAATTGAAATACATCTTCAGCTGGTAGACAAATAATCAAAGTATGAGATCCGCTTCTACCAGATAGTATTGGGATTGTAACACTTCCTGCTGCCGACAAAAATTGAGTTGTATCTGTATGAAAAATATTAGATAATAAGGTGTTATTTTATATTTGATATAGTGGTAAGTGAGATTGTTATGTAGATACTGATATTACAAGATCCTCTAATTGAAATAAAGCTCCAGATCAAGACAGGGATATTAAAAGTTGTAATCAAGATGCACTCATAGAGTACAATCCATCAGTTGGTTCGACTATTGCTAGAGTATATTATCAAGTATGAGATCAAACTCTTACAAAAGATATTACTATTCAATTTATTGATTACGATATTGAATTATCTGCTGATCAAAAGAAATTATATGCTACTATTGATGGAATCTTAAATCAAATTGGTGACAATGCGCCTGATCTCAAAAGTGTATTGCTACAAATGAGAAATGGTGTTGCGCAATGAGATGATGTGTCATCGCTAGTATTGCAAACAAGAGATATTCTTGAAAACAAACAATGAGTAATACCTGAAACAATTCAGTCATCAGTTAATGAGTTATTAGCGCAATTAGAAAATAAAACAACATGTTCTGCTGGATGATGTAATGATTTCAAAACATCAAAAACAGCAATCATCAACCTCTTTTCAAGTGCTCGTAAATGAGAAATTGCCAAGATATTCGAAGATATAGATAATGCAAAAAATCCTACTGAAGTAAAACAACTTCTTGATAAGATTACAGCAATATGAAATGAAGAATTTAGTAAAAAAGAACTTGATGTAGCTGATATCGATGCTCTCAATTCAGAAATATGTAAGATAGTAATTTACTATGATATTAGTTGAACAAGTTGTAAGTGATCAGACGATGAATACACAGGTAGTGCTGTAGATGCGCCTTTAGTAGAAGCCAACAATACTGGTCGAGGACGAAAAATACTCAAAGTAGTATGAATTATAGCATGAATACTAGGATTGTGATTTATAATCCTCGTAGTAATATTTGCTCTCAAAGCAAAAAAGAAACAAGAGGTAGTACAATAGTAGTGAATAGGCACTAGGGATTAGGGATTAGGAATTAAAAAAATCCGTTAGTAATATCGGATTTTTTATATAATTAATCTTTCAGCTCCTTGGCTCTTTAGCTCTTCAGCCCTTTAGCTTTTCCCTCTTCTGCGTAGCGCTCTATATATTTTTCTAATATAATACCCGCCACCACAGTATCCTCAGCAGCAGTTTTTTTAAAATTACCTACTACAACACCAGCTTGTACACTTGTATAATCTTCATTTTCCTTATGAATTACAATATCTGGATCAATAACAAATGAAATATCTGTAATAAACTTATCAATAGACTTCTGAACAAAAGATTGTTGTGATGGATATCAAACTACAATAATTTTGATATTGTGTTGAGCCACAATATGCGCTAAATCATAAAGCACATTAGTATTATTATCAAGTGATCAAAGCGGAAATATTACACTACTTTTTCATGTAACATATGCTAATCACAAACGCTTTTTTCACCAATCTATACCGAGTATTGACATTTCTCTTGCAACCGTACTAAAAAAACCTAAGCTAAGCTTGTATTTTAACCATTGTATGCTTTCGCATGCGAAAAAAAACACTTTTTATATGTATTGTCTTCACACTGAATATTCAGTGAGCTTTTGCATTAACAATTCAACAAATTGCAGATAATGCTATTCTAAAAACTAGAAGAGAAGCTAACTATGGAAGATTCACCATTGATTTATATAACTGAAATACATCGACAATTCAATTTCTCAATTACGAACTTGAAGGTTATGAGTGAGATTTTAAGCTCGTTGTAAACAATGCGTACAATACTACACAAACTGGTAATACTGGATTTTTACAATATCTAAGCAATGTAAATGTAAATTGGTTGAGTACATACAGTAATGGTTCAGGGAGTTCAAAAGAAAGAGCAAAAGCAAAATTTTGGAGTAATATTTATAACAACTTTGTGATTATTCGAAATGACCCTAACAGTAGCGCTCCAGCAACCAATAATAATACCAACTCAAATACATCTACAAATAACAATACCAACAATTCTACTAGAACATATAGTTCACTATGAAATTATACCGTAAGTAATGGAAAAACATACACTATTTGGCAATCAAATGATTGATTATACTGGTATCGTCAAAATAGTTGAAAATCATTCACAACTGAAAACGCTGCTAAAATATATATCGAAGTTCAAAATCGTCTGGTATATACTGCTCCAAATGGGAGAAAATATGGTATCTTCAAAGTTAACAATAGATATTATTTCAATAGAGATGAATGAAGCATTAGTATATTGTCATGGGTATCATTAAAAGATACTATGGTATATATCAATCAACATAACATACCAACTGCTGCTTGTCAAATCGCAAAAGAGTGGAAATGTTATTAATCTAAAATATTTGTTATTACAGAGTATTATTCAAGGATACTGTCATTACAAACGCTAGCAAAAAAATCCACAATTGCATTATCCTGGCAAAGCCAGGTCGCACCTCTCGGTGCGATTTTTTGTATTAGAGATTGTCATCTCGACCGAGTATAACGAGTGGAGAGATCTCTATCAAAACCTAGTTAGAGATATCTCCATTCATTCGTTGCTCTCATTCAGTCGATATGACATTGTTTTTTTAAGTCCCTAATCCCTCCCGTAGGGTAACACATACCCTTTCTCTGTCCACTCATATGTAGGATTATAATACAACTTATACATTATCTTACTCATATCATATCTATCTACCTGTTCATCTATTCCTACTATACTTTCTAGTCCATATGCTTTAAATAGTGTCTGATAGTTACTATCCCATTCATTTCACATTCATTGTATATCCATATTCTCATTCGTGAACATGCGCATCAATGACGCTACGAATTCTTTTCTACTAATCCTATCTAACGGTCTGAATGTATGGTTACTTCAATTCAATATTCCATATTCATATGCTTGGATGATATATGGTTTCAATGTCTCATCTATATTTTCAATATCTGTATATTCGTTATTATATGTATTGATTGATTCTCTACATAATACATGCTTAGCAAAATTTGTAAACATCTTTGCAGCTTCATATCTTTTTAATCCATTCTCTGGCTTATAACTATCTGTATCACTAAACATAGTTAAATCATATGATTTTAACAAAGCTTGATATACTAATAAATCCTTATTCGTAGCATTTTTTCACAATGTGATATCTACTACCTCCTTTGGAGTATAACATTTCTTATCACTTTGTAATGCTGTATTTGTTACAGTTTTGACCCCTACTGTACTTCATACACTAATATAACTGGTTTGTACAATTGCTTCTTTGATTGCTATATTTGGTGTTGTAGGTCTTACCTCTACGCTCATTACTGGTGATATTGGGGGCGTATTTCTTGATGGTATCACTACTATTGGCGTTTCAGGCTTTGTAATGTCTATTGGTGTAATTGGATTAACTGGTGATACTTTACTTCATCACTTGCTACCTCATTGTCATCATCCATATCCTCATCCATAATTTGATACATTTGGTAGTCATATAAATGTATGATTATCGCTATTATTTACAGTATTTGCCTCTATACTACTACTATTAATATATGCTGTATTTACAACTGTTGTTCACATATAGTTCCCAGTATTTACTTTCACAGCAAATGTAAAACTATCTATGTCTTCATTATTCCATGTAGCTATCATACTATTCAATAAAGGACTTATTTTTCATGTCAGTATACTAAAGTCAGCTACTACACAGATACTACTTCATGTTACATTATGTATATCTACCATCTCATCGGTACTTTTAATAGGTCATACAAATACAGTTGATGTATCACACTCATTTACATCTGTAACTCCATATATTGTATATTCTATGTTATTTACACCACTTACTACATCTTCTCATACCAACAATGTATTCCATGCAGTAATATTTCAGGTACTTGTAAGTATTGTTGTATAGGTTCAGGTAGTGTCAGATGATATTTGAGTAAATATTTTACTATATCAGTTAAAATCAAATCAAATTAAATCTACATTTCAGTCATTATTAACATCTCAAATAATAGAAGAAATGAAGTTTCATACTCATCAAGGAAATGCCATCTCTAAAAACAATCATGTTCATTGGTTTGTAAATAGTTTACTTACTCCACCATACCCAAATCAAACAAGATCAATATCACCATCATTATCTATATCTAGATTATTACCATAACCAAAGAAATTGATTCATCATATATTAGTACCTGTCATAAATACTCATGTTCATTGATTTATATATAATTTACTCTCTACCCCATATCAATATCAAACAATATCAAGATCTCAATCACCATTGAAATCAGCAACTTCTCCAATACGAAAATCAGTTCATCATCATGGAAGAGGACTATCTATAAATACTCATGCTCATTGATTTATATATAATTTACTATTTCATATGTATCAATATCAAATAATATCAATATTACCATCATTATTTATATCAGCAATATCTCAATACACTAATTCTGTATTTCATCAAGGCAAGTTACTATTCACAAATACTCATGTTCATTGATTTAAATACAATCTACTTACTCACCCAAAACCATATCAAACAACATCAATATCACCGTCATTATCAAAATCTACAACATCTCAATCGTAGAACATAGTATTTCATCAAGGCAAGTTACTATTCACAAATACTCATGTTCATTGATTTATATATAGTTTACTACTTCCTATGTATCAATATCAAACAATATCAATATCACCATCACTATCAATATCTACAACATCTCAATATACGAATTGCGTATTTCATCAAGGTAAGTCAGTATCTACAAAAACTCATGTTCATTGATTTATATACAATCTACTATTATGATTATTTCAAAACCCAATAATATCAGCATCTCAATCACCATCGAAATCAGCAACTTCTCAACCGCGAAAATCAGCTCATCATCAAGGTAAGTCAGTATCTATAAACACTCATGTTCATTGGTTTATATAAACAATACTTTGGTGTCCATAGTACCCAAACCCTACTACATCTAAGTTTCAATCATTATTAAAGTCTCACGTTTCTCATCGATAAAAGTTTTGCGAAGATCATGGTAAGTCAGTAGCTTCAAATGATAATTGTTGTAAGTACAATGTATCAGTTCCAACTAGTGATACTTTTAATCATCAAAAACTATCAGTTACTACATTAGACTTAGCTTCATAGGGAAATTTATTTATTACTCTAAAATGCGTCACTCTACAATCCTGTGATCAAGTAGCTCATATTGGTATGTAACTATAACTTGCTCACTGTGTATTGCTATATTCTACTATATAATCACTATTCAATCCACTTATACTTCATACCGTATAACATGTATTTACAGGTATCTGTTCATATATCATCACTCACGTAGCATATCCATTTCATGCATTTAAATAATCCAATGTATATCTAATATTTTCACTTGGATTCGTATTCGTCTCATTTCATGTTCCACTTACTCATCTCTTTGTTAATACTAAGTCTGCTTTATAATCACTTGGATTTACACTAACAGTTCAGGCTACTACACCATATACTGTTCTAATTTCACTCCAATTACTCTGATTTCATGCTAAATCACTTTGTTTAGCTACTATGCCATATTTATATCATGGAGCTATTATAAACGGTCACGCATTCCGATTTCATGCTCCGTCTATTCATGCTACCTTTGTCGTATTTCATACTTTAACCGTAATAGTTCATCCAACTTCTCATACTCATACGACATACATACTTCATCATGATATTAATTCATTTTCTATTGGTGTTACTATTGTTGGAACAGCAGGATTTGTTGTATCTATAGTAAAAGTACTACTTCATGTCGCACTCCACATTCCTGATCATACTGCTTTTTGTTGCGCATACACCGTATATATTGCATCTCATTGTCATGGTAGTTGTACAATCCATTCATTATTATTACCTACTGTTGTACTAAACTGATTACCTAAAAATGTAACTCTAATATCTGCTCATGAATTTCATAATCACTGTACTACTATATCTGCATTTGTATTTCTATAAGTTCAATCTACAGGGTTTACTATAGTTGGAGCTGCTCATAGTAATACTTGCCATTCATTCAAAAAAGCATCTCGCGATCGATTTACATCATTTGGCACTAAATTATTTGCAGTACTTTGGAATAATACATATTTCCCATCTGGAGTAATTGATAATGCTGATGACGTATTATAAACTTCATTTCACATACTATCAACACTTACTCTTGTTGTTGTACCACTTACTGTATCTTTCACAAAGACGTCATAAGCTATATTTGTGTCATTAGGCACTAAATTACCTGCAAACGATTGGAATAAAACAAACCTACCATCAGGTGTTATTGAAATAGGGCTTGATATACTATCTCATACATTTCCACTACTATCAACACTTGCTCATATTGTAATATTATTTACTGTATCTCTTACAAAAGCTTCGTAATTTCAATTTGTATCATTTGGAATAAAGTTATTTGAGTCACTTCAAAATAATACAAATCTTCAATCTGGGGTGATGGCAGTTCATTCAGAGTAGCTATTTCCTTCATTACCAGTACTACCTATACTAATTCTTGTTGTAGTGTTATTAAGTATATCTCTTACAAATGAATCATTAGCACTATTTGTGTCATTTGCTACCAAATTATCTGCATAACTATTAAAAAGTACATATCTCCCATCTGGCGTAATTGCAGTTGGATATCATTCGTTATTCCCTTCATTTCATAAGTTATCTATATTTACTCTAATTGTTGTATTATTTATTGTATCTCTTACAAATGTATCATTAGAAGTATTTGTATCACTTGCTACTAAGTTGTCTGCACTACTTAAAAATAA
>JAYTKZ010000064.1:0-9318 GCA_043729885.1 bacterium | reverse complement strand
AATATAAAATACAGCAAATATTACTCATACTAATAGTCATCCGATAAATCATCTTGTTCGATGATGCTGAGTGAGTGGAGCATTGATTTTTGTTTTATGAAAAAGTAGTGCTACATATCAAATTATTAGTCAACTCACTAATAAATATAAAGGCATTAGTATATTACTCCAAGATGTGAACGATGAATCTGGAAGAAAATAATACCCTCTCATAAAAAACAATGCCATCAATACAGAGAGCACAAAGAAGAATACTTTGATTATTTCGAATAAAATGGCCATATTTTTGTTTTGAATTAAATGAATCTTCCGAACGGAAATATTTGGCTCTACAAAGCAGAATGGCAAATATTTGAAGTGAAGAAATCTAATAAATAATAGACACATATAAATCTATATAGTTCTATTATTTAAACGGATTTCCCTATATGTATGAATGAAATGACGATTTTCAAGAGAAAGAATTGACAAAACAGGGGAGTTAGAGTATTATTATAATATGCAAATACCAAATTCAGTATCAACATCTCCTAGACTTGAAAATACGTTATTCCCAAATGATGATGTTTTTTCTGAATTTCATTGATTATCTCCTGATGAATTAGCAAATGATGATATTCAGTCAACTTTAATACAATCGTGTTCTGATAATCCTGATTTCTTCTGAAGAGATATTACAAAATGTTTAAGAGAACTTACACCATATCTTTCTTTTCCTAAGGAATATGAACATTGATTAACTGAAACTATCATCGAAACTAATAGATTAGATAAACATTCATATTTTCCAATAGCAATCAAAGAGCCAAATGGTACTGAAAAAACTATTTTAGCTTACTGAGAAAGAACCTCATCAATACCAGATAATGCGATTAAAAAAGAAATCATTAATGAAAAATGACAATATCAAGTAGTTTTACAATATAGATTCCATCATAATCATTATATTTCACTTTTGCGTAAAGCTTGTAAACATCATCCATATCTCTTTAAATATGGATTTGAACTTATGTGAATGCTTCTTTCATGGAAAGCAACATTTGATAAAAATCAATGACCCCGCTGATCACACTTATCAGATGATCAAAAAGAAATAGTTCTCAAAAAACAAAGGACTAATATTAATAAATACTATTTGGATTATGCTAGAATTAAAATAGCAGAAGCATGGGAAAAATGAGAATCTGCAAGTACTTGGATTGGCAAACCCCTCAAAAAATGAATTTCAAGAAATGCTCGTACTATAGCACAAACACTAGATTTACCTACACCTGAATCAATATGATGAAGTGCGCTTCCAACTGTCCTTTCTCAATTACCTCCTACACAAAAAAAGAAGAAAAAGAAATTTACAAAATCATCACTTACATCACTTTTTCAACAAACATGAGATGCAGAACTTGATAATATGTTAGATACATGACGAGAGTATGTAGAAGATGCGGCTTTTTACAAGCCAGCTTTAAAACCATGACAAATTTTATTACGCAAAAAGATTGAAGACAATGAGTTTTCTGAGCCATATATGTATGAATTCAAAGTGATGAAGCCAAAATATCTTCAAAAATATTTCCCAGATACAAATTCATAGGTTGCATTTCTCGTCTATTTCTCTATAGTATCTACGTTTATAAAATTATAATTTTGTTATGAAAATCGGTATTGTAGGGCTACCAAATGTAGGTAAGTCAACTCTTTTTAATGCACTTACAAAGACATATGCAGCTGATGCTGCTAACTTCCCATTTTGTACTATTGAACCAAATGTAGGGATCGTTGATGTACTAGATCCAAGAGTTGATACTTTGTCTGAGATTTCAAAGACACAAAAGAAGATTTATGCGTCTATTCAGTTCGTAGATATTGCATGATTAGTAAAAGGCGCTTCGCAATGAGCATGATTGTGAAATAAATTTCTTTCGCATATTAGAGAAACTGACGCAATTGTTCAAGTACTGCGTTATTTTAAAGATACTGATGTAGTTCATGTAGAGTGATGAGTAGATCCAATGCGTGATGTAGAAATTATCAATACAGAACTTATTATAGCAGATTTAGAACAAGTAGAACGCAATGTTCAACAGCTTGAAAAGAGATTAAAAGCACAAGATAAGGACTCAGCTAAATTATATCCAATTCTCAAACGTATTTGTGATGTATTGAAGTGAGGTGGATTAGTATATTCTATTGCTGAAGATCTGACAGAAGAAGAACAACTACTGTTAAAACCATATAATCTCCTTACAAATAAACCATTTGTATATGCTATTAATATAGGGACTGAAGATTTCACAAATGCTGCAAATATCAAGAAAGAATTTGAAGAAAAATTGCAACGCCCAGTAGCAATTGTTTGTGCTAAATTAGAATCAGAAATGCTCGGGTTTTCACCAGAAGATAGAGCAGAGTATCTAGAATCTGAGTTTGGTTCTTCATATGTCCCAACACTAGACTCATTGATATCATTGGCATATGATACAGTAGGTTTAATGTACTATTTCACTACTGGTGAAAAAGAAACGAGAGCTTGGACAATCAAAAAAAATAGCACTGCGCCAGAAGCAGCAGCAGCTATCCATACGGACTTTCAAAAGAAGTTTATTAAAGCAGAAGTAGTTTCATGTGATAATTTCATAGCCGCAGGATCACGAAATGCATCAAGAGAAAAATGATTTCTTAAATTAGAAGGGAAAGAGTATATCGTACAAGAAGGAGATGTAATAGTATTTAAGATAGGCGGGTAATTACTGTCTATTAGTAGCGCTGACTTTCATCCAGTTATCGTTATAAGAACGAGCCTTATCTGTTAAGTAATTTTCTAGCATATTATCAAGTGATTTGATAAAGTATGCCGTTTTCCTATCCATATGGAACTGTTGTATCTCTTTGGCATGAATATGATTCCTAATATATGCAACATTTTCAATGTTAATTATTTCAATATCCTTTTTAAATAGTATATTGTTTATTATAAAATTATATAATCACGTTGCATATGATTTTTGATATCAAAGACTACAAATTAGTTCTATATCAAATATTTTCTTATCATTAGTATCACTTTTTAATATCCTTTTTTTAGAAGCAAAATGTTGTTTGCTTTTTCTAGTTTCATGTGTATTTGCTTCTCTTTTTTCTTTTCTTTGTTCTTGATGCTCTGCAGTAAATTGGATATTCATTCTAATATTCTTTCGCTCATGACCTATATCTTTTCCATCATTATATTTTAAAGTTAAGTGTTTTTCTTTGTTGATATAGTACAATTTAATTATATTTTGACATATCAGCGTATAGAGTTTTGTCTTTTCACCATTATTTACATTGGTTGATATATGTTTTTCTATAAAACTTTTGCCTTCAATATTTTTTCACCATTTTTCTACACAACGAAGAATAACTGCATCTAATGTATATTTTTTATCATAGAACCTACATACATATTCTTTTGGTGCTTTTAGTTGATTCATCTTATTTGCCTTGTGACTATCGATAATAATCTCATGTGAAAATTCACTAATTTTGAATGGCAGAGTAGATGAGTTAATTATTTCTATAAAATCATTCATATTTTGAATAGGGATATTTTTCCAATCATCTATTAAATTCTCTCATAGATTTTTTTGAGTAATGTTTTTGTCCGTTGTAGCTTTTGTTTCCTGACGTATAAAATAGACCATGTTTTTTGTTTTCAATGACCACAACTTTGGCACTCATCTTTTCGTCGTTTGTTTAATATAGGCATTTGTATATGCTACTATATCTATTAATGTATTAGTAATTGAATCGTTGGATATAAATGGGAAATCACTGTTAATTACATTAATTGCATCACTAATCTTCGTACGTCTTGTTTTCCATATAACATACACATTCCCCCAATCCTCATCTGTAAATGGAGGGATACTAATACATTGATTCTTTTGATCTACTTGAAAAACTTTATCTCCTGTTTGCAAAAGATATCATAACTGTTTCATAAGTACTTGAATATTTTTTTCTGGTATACTATCTTGTAAAAAAGAAGCATACTTTTCATGAAAGATATTTCATGATCATTGGGGTATATGTATATTCATCTGTAAATGTTGCTGTATATAAACTATGACACAAACTGATATGTTGGGATCTCTTTTATAAGTTCTTTTCGATGTTTATGTGTAATTTTCTTTTTACTTAAGCCATAATTATACGCATTTATAATTTCGTCATATACTATTTGTTCAGGGAAACTTGACATCTTTCTCAGATTTATAACGCTTGGAATATCTGTTTTAGAAAGTACGCTTGAAAGTCTTTTAAAATCAAATCATGGCAATTGTGAAACTCTATTTAATACTCTAAACCAAGTTCATGGTATTTTACTTTTCTTATTATCTAATAAACTAAATATACTTTTTGATATCTCTATAAATTCTAGTACTTGTTTTTTCCTTTGAGATGCCATTGTAAACTGAAGGTCTCTAAATCTTTCTCTTGCTTCATCTGCATTACCTCAGTCAAGCATTCGTACTAACTCAGATATAGAAATACTTTGATCATATGTTTCATAGTATAATTTATTGAGCTCTATGTATTGATTATTTTCATAATTAACTCACGATGATAGAAAATCTAACCATTTCCAATCAGCTGATATCGTATTTGTTGATTTGATTAGATCTATCCCTGACTCAGGCACAATTTCAAAAATAAATGGATTTATGACATTGTCAATTTCTTTGATAATTTGGAGAGAAATTAGACGATGTTGCCCGTTTATAACTTCTCATTTTTCATTAACTACTCATGTATTGTACATATATCATTTTTTCTTGTACTCATTTATTACTGCTACAACATGTTTTGGATCAATATTTCTATTTCATTTTTTGATTGCAAATGTGTCATAAGCAATACTAACATGATTGCCATCATGAGTCTTGAACCAGTATTGTCCAATTACATCACGCAAAGCCAGTCAAGTATTAATAACAATACTATCCATATATCCAGTAATAGGATGACGAAGTTCATTATACAGTTCCATTGCAGTTTTCTTGTCTTGATCTTTTGCAGCATTTATTGGCTGTAATTTTTTCTTTTTAAATGTTTTATTTACCATAAAATCTTCAACAAATGTTTTTGTTATCTTGTCGGTATTTGGTGAAATAATAAGTGTCATGTGATAATTATAATAGAATAAAATATATTATTTTCGCTTATTTGTAATTTGGTGAATACTCAAAATTCTTTTAATCGAGTCTTTTATGTTTTTATCCATGCATGATATGAAGAACTTTGTTTTAAAATCATCTTGTATGTCAGTTGCTACCATACATATTTCATGTAAATAAGTTTGTTGATAGAATTTACCAAAATATGAATACGGTTTTTCGGTATCTTTCTTAAGTGATGTATTTTTTTTGAAATAGAGGTATCAGTATTGAAATAATTTCTTTATGAGTTCTAATTGTGATGGGATAGGTGCATCATGCATCAACTTTACTACGCGTGATATTGTATTATTTACTGCCGTTGGGATGTCGTTTAACTCAGATGGCAGGATAGTTATTTCTTTTTTTTGTTTATGATTTGAAACTAGTACTTTAGGCTCGTCACTATCTAGTGTAGTACTGGCACTATTTATCTCATCTACTTTAATTACTATTGGTGTTTTATTCTCAATTTGATCTTGAACATCATTTTTATCTTCTTTTTCTATACATTTTTTTGAGATACTATATTCCTTGAAAACATTCTTCTCTACTCATCATAATCATTCTGTTATTTGTGGCTCAATTTGATCAATCTTATCTTGAATCTTCTTAATTATTCATTCATCTTTATTCTCATAAGTTGCTATAAATTTTTCTAAAAGCAATTTCTGATATGTAGAGTCTCTTGATTCTACTCCTCATAATGCAATTGAGAGACTTGATGGTACTCAAGTAATTCATTCATATGTTTCGCTAATTAGTCTATATTTTTCTTTTTGCTGTAATTTGCTAAAATCAATATTTTTAATTTCACAAATATGTTTAGCGCATCTTTCAACAAATACTTTAACATATTTAATACTTCATAAACCATCTGTATTTAAAATATCATTTTCAACTAGATAGTATAAATCTTCTTTTAATTTTTCACTATTGTACACTGTTTTTAAATTATCATCATATTCTTGTTCCATATTAGCTATAGAATCTCTTTCATCATATAATAGTGCAATTATATATTCTGATTTATAGATAGGTTTATTACCTCATAATAAATTTTTTAATCACAATAATGTGGCTTTTAATTTATATTTATTATCAGGATTGATATTCCATGCGCTTGCAAAATCTAAATATGTTTGATTGGTGATATCAGTTTTATTTTTGAAATACGATGTAATTATTTCTTTTACTACGCATTTCTCTGTAGCTTGCTCTGCTATTGGTACTGCTTTCTCTCATATTGATTTAAAATTAGTTCATCTTTCTTCATCATATGTATGTATTACTTTCTTGAATTGCTCATCATTGTTGTCTTTCAAAAGTGAATCCAACACATCTTTTTCTCGATTTTCTTCATTGTGAAAACGAATTCTTTTCGCAAACAAAGGACTTGGGAATGATATTCATCATTCAACTTTGAATATTGGTGCTCCTGGAATAATAAAAGTCGCATGTGAATATACTTCTTTTTCTCATACAACAAATTTTTGATTTGATACAATAATACCTTTGTCTAGACTTTTCACATAGATATAGAGCACATCACTAAATTGATGAATAGCGTTTTCATCTAATGTTACTCACAATGCATCTAATGTATTCTTTACTCACAGTATCTTATTAAATGATAATCTTTGATATGTTTTATCTACTTGAGATCATGATGTAGATAATTCACTTCTGGTGCGTTCTCAGTCTTTCATTAGATTGTGGTTAACTTCAGCTGGTTTAATTCCGAAAAGCTCTTCAGTAGTAGAGTAGGTAGTAATATTTTTTTGTGGTCTACTATCATACCACTTGCTAAATACATCGAGTATTTTTTTTGCATAATAATCTTTATTAAACTCTTTTTTTTCTGCTTTTAATACTATTAATTGTTCCTGTATTATTACTATATCTTTTTCCAAAGAGTCTTTTCATTGATTATTACTAGTTATTAGATTTGTTGATTTTCATATTAACTTATTTAATGATGCAATATTTTTTTCTAGTTTCCCTATTTCATTTATATGTGTAGTCAACTCATCAGTACTATATCACGATTTAGCAGTTATTTCTCTTATTGTATCTCTTATGATTCAAATATTTTGTTCATATATAGATTTTTGTTCTCACATTTCTTTAATACTATTAGTTTCTTTTTCTATTGATTGTTCTGCTCATTGTAAAAGTGATACTGCTGCATCTAAATCTCATTGCATACCATTAACTTTCATTCAATACTCTCATTTCTCTTCTCTTTCTTCGTGAGCTTCCTCCATGACTAATAGAACTTCTTCGATATTTTTTTGTAATCTACTGTATAATTCTTGTAATTTTGATACCACAGGCAGATATAAACTCGAATTTCTCGAAAATACATCTCTTTTATTGAGTTGTTCAATCTGCTTGTTTATAATGACTCATTGAATGTATTTTTTAGCAAAATATCATTTTTCCATACTATTTCCTTGTATTTATAAAGAAACAGTATAATACATATACTATATAATATGTCAATACACCAGCCATATTTCCATCTATTATCTGTTGTCGAACTTTTACAACACGTTATATCTCTAGATTTTTCTCCTATTTAGCACTATTCAACCTGTTTTCTATTATTATACGAGTATTTTACAGTACAGTGTTTAACACTTTAAAAATACGCTTGACAAGGAGTGGCAAATGAGTATTACTGTATCAATATGTTTTACATTTTCGTGTATCCACTATGAATTTTAATATCAAGATGGACGACAAAAAAATTAAAGTAGATATTGAATCTACTAATTTGAAAGACATCCTTCAGTACTGCAAACCAAAGGAACAATTGGTATTGGTAAAGAAGTTTTGACTTCTGACAGGTAAAGAAATTCCTCTACAACGTATTGGAGTTGATTACAACATGACTCGTGAAAGAGTAAGACAAATTGAAACTCAAGCTCTCATGAGATTCAGAAGACTTATCGTAGGTAACGACAAGTATGTTAAAGTGCTTGAAGAAGCGAAGAAAATACTTGATAGCCATGGAGGACTCCTTTCTGAAGAAGATCTTGTTAAGAAGATTGTTAACAAGAATATGTTTAAATTTTCATCACAAGAACTTAAATTGATTCTTGTATCTGATTTCGATATCAACTACCTAAAAAGAAATAAATTACTTCACAAATCATTCTACAAAGATCCATTATTCGAAGATTTGTTGACTAAAATGACTATCTGGACTACAGCATATTTTGATAAGAAGAAAGAAAGTGAAGATGTATATGAATTTATTGAAAAAATTAAGTCTGAATTCTTCCCTAAACACAATACTATCGAATTCCTCAACAATACGTTGTTCTTCATGAACTTCTTCAATGTTATCAGAGGTATAAAGGTATTTGACGGTAAAATAGGATTGATTACATTTACTGATGTACACCCAAAAACTATCAAATTAAAAATTGTATATGTATTGAGAAAAATCAATAAACCAATGCATTTCCAAGAAATTCCTTCTAAAATTATGGAATGGTTTCCAATCAAACCTATTAAAGTTAATACTGTACACAATGAACTAGTAAAAAATAATCAAACATTCGTAAATATGGGTCTAGGACTCTATGGTTTGAGAGAATGGGGATTTGAAGGTGGAGTAGTAAGTGATATTATCGTTCGTATCTTCAAGAAATTCGCAAGACCAATGAGCGTGAAAGAAATATCTAAAGAACTTCTTAAAGAAAAGATGGTTAGTCCAAATACAGTTCTCTTGAATCTTCAAAAATTCAAAGAAAGATTTATGAGAGTTGATAAAGGAGTATATGCACTTGTAGAACTACAAAAGAAAGCTCCAATTGCTAAGAAGAAATAATGATTGCCTAATATAATATGAGAGACTAGTATGCCGTTGGTATGCTAGTTTTTTTTGATAAAGATAAGAAGGTTAAGAAGCTAAGAATGATAAATTAGTATACAAACCTATTATCCTTTTTAACATTTTTACCCTCTTTACCGTTTATTACCGTTGCAATTCTCGCAAAGTTTCGTATATTATCACGCACGATTACTAACCCTTGCTGGGGTGGTGGAACAGAGTAATTGCAAAAGCAATTATGATGGTCGGTGTCTACCGACTTGGTATGTACATAATCAGCAA
>JAYTKZ010000063.1:0-2242 GCA_043729885.1 bacterium | reverse complement strand
AGTAAAGAACCTCCTTCAAAATTAATCTTCATATACTCAGGATATGTTTCAGGATCATCCATTTTCCTTTGTCCGATAAAAGAAAAAGAGATGCCATCATTCCTTAAGCCAGTTACATGAAATGAAGTTTCTGAATCATAATGCTTTACGGCATGTTTGATATGGCCTGTTCCAAATAGATAATGCATAGCATCAACCTCATGATTGAGGTGATCATACATCAATGATGGGTGTAAGCCAGTTTTACTTGGCTGGCTATAATGAAAATAAAATTCAAAATTCAAAACTTTACCAGGTAATGGTGTACCAAAGATATGACCGTTACTGATAAATTTTCGAACTACTTCAAATGGAGTATCAAAGCGGCGTGGATGGCAGGTTGTCACTATCAAATTCCACTTTTCAGCTTTTTCTAATGCTATTTCAAGACGATGATATTCGCTTTTATTTAGAGCAAGTGGTTTCTCACAGAAGACATGTTTCATATGATTCACACACATTTCTAACTGCTCAAGATGAAATTTGTCCGGAGTCATAATCATTACCGCATCAACACATGTGTTATCTTTTATCAATTCTTCAGCGGTATTAAAAGATTTAACATCTGTAAGATTAAACTCTTTACAAATATCTTCTACTGCTTTAGGATTAATATCACAAATAGCAGTAACCACACATAGTTCATTTTTGATGAGATATTGAATATGACTTTTACAACAATGATCTCCAAGACCAACAATACCTACTCGTACTTTCTTTTCCATATAATTTATTTAAACGTTTATAATGATGTTAATGACCACTTATACTATATATATTATAATATCTAAGTCAATATAACTTGAAATTCAGGAGATTTAATATACTATGATTATATAAATTAAATAATATGGAAGTAATAAAACCTACAGAAGTACCAGCAGTAAAAACTATGTTAGATAGAATTAATACAGCTTTAAAATGCGGAAAGTTCAAAATTTGTATCCCAGAAAAAGATAGTGCAATCATATCAATTGTAAAAACTATTTGCCAAAAAGAATGGGATATTACATCTCGGCATGATGATGATCTTGATGATACAGCTATTGTACCATCTGGCCCATTATATTGGCATTTCTCAGTGAAAAAGTGATTTATATATAATCCTGAATACAGGATTATTTTTTTATATGAAAAAACCTCGACGGATCGAGGTTATATCGGATGAGTTCTTATACGTCGTGTATAAGCTTTCATCCAATTGGCGAGGGGTAACTTTGAATAATTAAATGATATATGAGATTCATAGCCGCAGCTAGAATTCCATTTCCTTTACTATTCATATTTCTAGTCCCTAGTAACTAATCCCTAGTCCCTAAAAATACAAAGTATTTTAATATTATTGACCTAATTTCTTTCTCAAGAAAGGAGGAGTTTCGAAATCAATTTGTGGTTTTTGTTCTCATTGATCAGCTTGTTGAGATTGTCCACCAGATTGTTGAACATTACTATTTGTCATACTTCTAGATACGAAATCTTGGCTTCTACCAGCATTGCTAGCAGTTGTACCTCTAGATTTTCGTCCTCCACTAGTATCTCTCAATGATCCTGCCTTTAACATCATATCTTGATTATTATCAGAGAATCCAGTAGCAACGATTGTAACTTTAACTTCACCTTGGTAACTTTCATCATATGTCATTCCCCAAATAATATTTGCATCTGGATCAGCTATTTCTTCAACGATTCTAGCAGCATCTTGTACTTCTACTGGAGTCAAATCTTCTCATCCAGTAACAGCAAAGATGATGTTTTTAGCTCCATCTAAGTGAGCATCCAATAATGGATTATCAATAGCACGTCTAGCAGCTTCTACTGCTCTATTTTCACCTTCTCCGTATCCAATTCCAAGTACTGCTGTACCTGAATCTTGCATAATACGTTTGATATCCGCGAAGTCGATATTAATTAATCCTGGTTTGATAATCAAATCAGTTATACCTTGAACACCAAGTGTAAGGATTTTGTCGATCATAGAGAATGCTTGTTTGAATGTAGTCTTTTTATCAACAACATTGAAGATTTTATCATTTGGTATGATAATCAATGTATCTACAGAATTCTTGAGTTTTTCAAGACCTTCAGCAGCATTGATAAATCTTTGTTTCCCTTCAAATGAGAACGGTTTAGTAACAACTGCTACTGTAAGTACACCCATTTCTTTAGCGATTTGAGCAATTACTGGAGCACCACCTGTACCTGT
>JAYTKZ010000062.1:0-4742 GCA_043729885.1 bacterium | reverse complement strand
ATCTGTGTAAAAATTAGAGATTACTTAATTGCCCAAGATATGGTGCATCTTGCAATGCATGCATCACAACGAGATGTCTTTGAACAATGGCTCAATGTTGAAGAAGGTTGAATCACTCCACTCCACAGACAATACTTGGATATCCTCGCAGCACATGATGATGCTGTATGAGTGAAAACTCTGGCAGCTAAGTTGTGAATGAATGAAAAGGCTTTGGAAAGTGACATAGAGCCGTTGTTGTTGAAGTTGGGTAAGATTGAGAAGACGACAAGAGGGAGGGTGTTGAGGTAGCATATTTATATATACTATCTATTATGATAGGACATATTATTATCAATGTTATTGATTTCAGTATATCAGAAATATTTTATAATACTCTTTTACAAGAAGTAGGATTTGTAGAAGATTGGAAATCAGATGAAGAAGATTCTGCATTAAAATCATATCATCATAAGGAACAAAATATCAGTTTGATGATAAGGTACGATAAAAAATCTACAATTGAATCTTTTGTAAGAAATCCATGATTAGATCATCTATGTTTAAAAGTAAAATCTAGAGAACATGTTGATAAGATACACGAAATAGTAAAAACTTTATGAAGTACAATAACTCGCAATCCACAAGATTATCCTCACTATACAGAAAATTATTACGCTTTCTATTTTCGTGATCCTAGCTGAATACCATTAGAAATAGCTTATATATAATAAATCTAGAATCATGTACATCAAAGCATACTACGACCACGATGCTACTCTCCTTTCTGAGAAACTAACGTTTTTTTGTGATGAGTTTTCTCTTAGTCATGAAGATATTGCTACACTCAAAAAACACAAAGTACTAAATTTGGTGAGATGAGAAGATTTGCCAGCTAGTATTCCGTGTCAGGTCTTAATACAGATGGAAAGCAATAATATGAAAGTACTACATATGAAATTTATGAACCCGACGTTTGAGATGCCATTGGAGTGTTTTGATGAACCTTTTTTGAATAGAGATTTGCTTGCTTGGCATATTGAGCACCAAGGATTTTGGCTAGAATGTGCTATTCCTTTGCATAACAAATATTTTCATATAGATTTGAGTATGGGTGCTGAATAATTTTTGACTTAGAATGTAAAAAAGATATACTAGTAGTAATGGGAAAAGAACAGTTCACTCCAGTCGACCAAATAGTTACAATTCCTAGTCCTACCCTATGACTAGAACAATTTCGTGAAATTACAGCAAAGAATGTAAAAGATATTTTTGCATTTGATGAAAAAGATCTTAATAAAAACTATGGACTACAACAATTTTTAACAAATAGCGACCATTGAGCTGAACACGTCTATAATGTCTATAAAAAAGCTAATGAAATTGCACAAAAGATTGAACAAGAAACTTGAGAAAAGATTGATCATAATGTGCTTTATATAATGGTAGTATTACATGATTCATGAAGATTTTTCATGGAAGCTCCAGTAATATGAGAATCAACTGTAGAACAAGAAAGAAAAGAAAAGAAGATGAAGAAAGCAGATAGAAGACATGAATTCTATGGTACTATGCTTCTAAGGTCAGCAGTATTATATCTTGAACAGAAGTGAGTAAACTTAGATCCAATAACTGTAGAAAAGATACGCGATTATGTGAATAACCACGATTTCATGAGTGAAAAATTAAGTTGAAAGGGAAGATTTCATGAACCATTATCAATTGAATGAAAAATAGCAAGATTAGCTGACAGAATAAGTACTCCAGCAATACCAGAATTGGAAAGATATCGAGATACTGGAAAAAGAATGTGAACTACATACTATAATCCAAATATAACTTTTGCAGAAAGAGAAGCATTTAGTTTTGCAAAAGGGTGAGAATATAATAAAGCATGAAAGTTAGATCAATTTATGTTCTTTGCTACTCTACTAGCAATAAAAGCATCAGATTTTTGACATCCTGTATTACAAAAGATATATAAGGAACGAGCTCCACAAAAACGTGAAGCAGCTCAACGCATTATATCTCTCGCAAGAGAAGAACATATTGATGAATCAGTTATTACACAAATGGAAGAGACATTACATCAATATGCAATCGCATACGAATTTGATTTCTAGAAATTGTATCGACTTTTACAGCTAAATTCATATATCCTCTAAAGCCATATCGGCTTTTTTAATTATAGGAATTTGAAAAAGAGATGTTAACAGATTATCATATCGTAAAACACAGAAGGAATGGATCAACTATCTATCGTTGCAATCATTATACACACTATATGAAAGTAGGACCAAAAGATGAAATAGAGAAAGAAGTAGCTTTGTATGAAAAACTGAAATCAGTAGGTATCCCTTTACCTAGTCTGATGTGATTTGAAATACAAGAAGATGACTTATGATGGATGAAAGAAGAGGCAATTCCTGGCTTACTTTATGCAGATGTATTTACTGAATCATATGACAAGAACTGATTTGTAGAAGACTCTATTCTAGAGACATTTATAGAATATCAATATAATCATCTCACAGGGCAATCTCATACAATATGAGATACAAGTATTGTATCTGTTCCATTCAGTAAGTATGAATTTTTATATAGTGAATGACAACTTAATCATACATTGGTAGAAAAATGTATTACAAAGATTCAAAATGATACAGCAAAAGAGCCACAATGATGGAATCATGGAGATCACAATGCATATAATATATTTGAAAATGGAGTTATTGATTTGGAAGATAGTTTTTATGGTGCTTTGTGATATGATACTATCACTGCTATTACACAAAACTATTGGTTCCCATACCCAGATTGAGAGCCTTGAGAACTCACTAGACAACATGCATTTTCAAAAGAACAGATTCTTCACTATTTAGAAACTCTTAGTGAACACCCTATGTGAATTAATTATATGGAACCATCTACATTTGGTGCATTGTTTCTGATGAGATGAATTTTTGCAACAGTTAAATCAGACAGTTTTCCACTATTAAGGAGATACAGATACAAAAGATTACAATCTGCTATGGAAGCGTATATTGATTGAGAAAATATGATTGAGTTTTTCTTGAAAAACTATTAAACACCTTCAATTCCAATAGCCACTACTCCCAATTCTTTTTCTTGTTCATGAGTATATATAGTGTACATAGATGCAATTGCTTCTTCTTTTGTCGTTCATCATGATCTTTGTACATATGCTGCACTAGAAAAAAGATCTGCAAAAGATTTAAAGTATGATAGTTTGATAATCTTGCATGGGATA
This sequence comes from bacterium, assembly GCA_043729885.1. Lineage (GTDB taxonomy): Bacteria > Patescibacteriota > Gracilibacteria > Absconditabacterales > Absconditicoccaceae > JBDHUW01. The sequence goes on along the minus strand of JAYTKZ010000062.1, from coordinate 1,492 downwards.
ACTTCTCCATCATCATTTTCAAATTCAACAATATCATCTACTTTGAGTAGTTTACGTTTTTCATCGTTGAGACGAACTTCGATAGTCTTTTGTCCTGAAAGGATTTTTTCAAATGATGCAGAGTCTAAGTGCATGTTTTTTTGATTAGTAATTGAAAACGTTTAATAATATGGATCCCGGATCAAGCCCGGGATGACAACAGTCACTCAAGATGTCGATAATTATTCTCCCTTCAGCCCTTTCCATAATTTTTCTTGTTCTTTAGATAGCTTTTTTGGTACTGAAACGCGAAGTCTAACTAGTAAATCTCAGTGCTTAGAACTGAATACTCATCACTTACTGAGTTTCGTAAATCATTTACCTGATACTTTAACTATATCTGTAACTTGTGTTCATTTTGGTATTTTAACTTCTACCTTCCCATCTGGATGTGGAACAAAAACTTCTGTACCAAGTACCAAATCTACTATAGAAACATCAGCAGTTACAATAATATTATCTCCATCTCTTTCATATTGATTTGATGGCTTCATAAATATCTTGATATACAAATCTCATGCAGGTCAACCATTGCGTCATACATTTCATTTTTCAGTAAATTTCAAATATTGTCATGATTGAATACCAGCCGGCACTTCAAGTTTAGCGCTATCTTGTCATTCTTTCATCTGCCTTGTTTTCATATCTATTTCAATTACTTTCGTATATGTAACCTCTCTTTCTAATCATGTATATGCTTGTTCAAATGAGATATTTAATTGTAATTCAATATCATCTCATTTTCTAGGTCTATTGTTATATCATCCTCAACCAAAAATTCATCCTATGAGATCACCAAAGATATCATTGATATCTCATCAACCAAACTGGAATGTAGCTCCATCTCCGAATCATCCAAAACCACCTTGTTGTCATCAAAATCAACCGAATCATCATTGTCCACCACCAAATCATCCACCTCATTTCCTTACTGAATCATACTGTTGTTTTTTTTGAGCATCTCAAATTACTTGATATGCATCATTGAGTGTTTTGAATTTTTCTTGATCTCATCATTTGTCTGGATGATGTTGCATAGCCTGCTTACGAAAAGCTTTTTTAATCTCATCTTCAGTAGCAGTTTCTGGAACTCAAAGTATGTCGTAATAGTTTTTTTGCGGGTCAAAATCAAACATATGTTCTAATCTTTTAAAATAAATATTTAATATCTTGTAGCACCTAGACTATATAGATGCTACATTATATTTCAAGAGTAATTGAAGCCAAAATTGACTCTATTGCAATTTATCAGAAATAGGATATAATATGCATTCATTTATATATTATTATAAAAAAATCAAATGCCTCTGAAGTGAATATGAACACAATGAAATGAAGTCGTAGAAGAAACTAATACTATGAATTGAATATGAGCAAAACATTCACCCGAGTCAAAAGTAACAGTTATTAATGATTTTGATGGGAATGAAAAAATAATTACAATGGAAATTCC
>JAYTKZ010000061.1:0-11204 GCA_043729885.1 bacterium | reverse complement strand
GCAGATCATGATGGACCATATCATTCATACATAACTTCTTGGATATTATCGCCATCAAGTTCTCAAGCTCACTTTTTAATTGCTTTTTCCACTACTTCTCTAGGAAGGTTATATTGACGAGCTTTTTGTAGCATAAGGTCTAACTGAGGATTCATACCTGGATCTTTTCATCACTGACGCGCAGCAATTTCTAGTAATTTCCCGACTTTTGCATAATTTTTTGATTTTTCTGCATCACCTGCAGCTTTTTTATTCGCGATACTATGTCGTCTTCACATGGGAAAAATTTTATTTCATAAAATTTAGGGACTAGGGATAAGGGACTGAGGATTAGGGATTAAAAACTGTTCTACCAGTCCCTAGTCCCTATTCTCTAATCCCTAAATCTGCTATGCAGATTTAATTATACACCTTATCAATAAGCTCGATTCTGTCGTGGATGACATTTGTCTGATTGGTTTATAACCAATTTTGTGCACGCTCAATTTTTCACTGAATCGCTTGCATGAGATAGGGGTTACCACTTGGTCGGTATCTACCGACCTAAGAAAAAGTACCATATCGCTATGGACCTTTACGTTGCACCTTTCGTCGGTCAAGACCGACTAGTTTTCGTCTCTGTGGCCCGTTCCTTTGGTTGGCAAGCCAACAATCCATCGATCTTTAATCGCTATCTTTTATATCATGTCGAGACTTTCCTCTCCGCTTTAGCAGAGTAATCACCTAGATAAGATGTATCAAAACATAGTAAGTAAGTGCCTTTCATTTTCAAGTTGAAAAACCATTGAGATTTAATATACTGATTTGTCTATTTACAAACAATATATATCTTCATGAAAACATTATTTATTATAGCTTTGATTCTAACATGAATCGTTTTTGTAGTTTCAGTACTGCTTATGAGTCCAAAATGATGATTATGATTATGAATTGGTTGAGCATCTGGGACAAACGAGTATTGAAGTAAAAAATCAATTGAATCAACTCTCAAAAAAACAGCACTTGTGGCAGGAGCATTATTTTTTGTAACTGCGTTGTTTTTGCCTTATATTAAATAAATTTAAACTCCTATATTCAAAAGATGCGTCTGCATTCACATACCAATCACATAGTACGCTATAGTATATATGCACTTATTTTTGCTTGGATACTCCTATCAGGGTATCTTTTCTATGAGTACCTTGTATCAAAAACTGACCAAGCTCCTACTAAATGAGGGACATTCATAGAGTGAGTTACATCAAATATTACATATATCCCATATATTAGTAGTTCTCCAAATGATAGATTTTATCAAAATCTACTTTTTAGATGATGTCAAAATTACTTCACAAGTGGGACAAAGATATATTATGAGCAAGATCTATGTAATGTAATTACTGATGACAATAAAACATATGTAGTTAGTATTATTTGAACTGGTAGTCGATCTGATGATGCACCAGTGACAATAGAAGATATACTGTTTACATATCAATCAGTATTACAAAAAAATATATGGAAATTACCACATTGAGCATCATATGAGAATATTAGTATTCAAAAGCTTTCTAGCAACTCATTAACTATAACTTTCCCTCGTGCTTCAAATGAAAATATGCAATTCTTTGTTTATCCAATTATCCCACATCATATACTAGCAGATAAGGAGTGGAGCTGGTTTGAAGATATATTTTCAAAAAACCCAGTATCAAATTGATGTGCAAAATTAAACAATTCTCGCGATAAAAATAGTGTGATCTTTGATGTATGAAATTGTCCTCAAACACGAATTAAATACTACCAAGTTAAGAATACAACTATTGAAGAAATGCAAGATGATCCAGGTATAATTGATATGTATATTTGAAATGCAACTATACCTAACTACAAAACTGGGACTATTATGACAAATGATTATGTGGGATTATTCTTTAATATGCAGCGTGGAAAATTATCAATTTATGGAAGAAAGAATGTAATATGACTCATCAATAAATATATATATTTGCCAGAAAATAATGTACCAATAATAAAAGAACATTTCTTATTTGAAAACTATCCAACTGGAGTAACTGATAAAAGTACTATTAGAAATGTAGCAAGTGGAAGTAATGAAAACAATACTATACGTGTAATATACTACGCAAAGGATCCTTTGTATATACATATTGTAAATATTATCAAAAATATTATGGAAACTGAATGACTAACTGATTACTTTACATTTGAATGATTTGAAACATCTCAACAATATATAGAAGCATTACAAACTAAGGCATATGATATTACGTTACAAACGATTGCTCTAGGCGCAAAAAAAGATATATCTTCAATGTTTTTGGTAGATGATCCACTAAGTAATCCATCATTGTATATAAATAGTAACTTAGCATCACAAATTAGTGACTACTTCCAATCATCACTACAAACTCAATATAGTATTAAACCGATAATTGCAAAACTTTATAGTACAGATATACCATTCTTTATTATTGGGAAAAGTATAGCTTCACTTCATATGAAACCAAGTATTGATATTGATATGTCTGCTCGCTTCGATGAAGCGACTGCAAGATATAGAATATTCCACAATGCAGTACTCGTTCATAAGCCTCAAGTAACAAAATATGATATTCTGAATTGGAAAAGATTTTGACAGTTTCTTTTATCTGAATTAGGGTTATAGTATGCCATACGGACTTACTATCTGATTAGAGATTCATTGTAAACTTCTTACAGATAGTAAAGTATTTTGTCGTTGTCGTAATGAACAAGATTTTGATACATTACCAGCAAATACTCACATTTGTCCTGTATGTACGTGACAACCAGGTGCATTACCAACATTGAGTACATCAACAATTGAAAAAGCGGCTGCACTTGGGATGCTATTGTGATGTACACAACAAGAAATGAGTCATTTTGATAGAAAGTCATATTTCTACCCAGACTTACCTATGTGATATCAAATCACTCAATTTAATAAACCTTTGAACATAAACTGATTAGTAATATATCATACTATAGATTATAGCGAAACGAAACAAGTTCACATTACACAAGCACATGTTGAGTGTGATACTGCAAAAACTGCTCAGTTTAATGGTGAAATATTGTTAGATTTTAATCGTGCAGGAACTCCCCTCGTAGAAATTGTAACTTGACCAGATTTTCATAGTGCTGATGAAGTACATGGCTTTATTAGAGAAATCCAACGCACACTAAAATATAACTGAATATCATTAGCAGAAATGGATAAATGACAGATGCGTTGTGATGTAAATATTTCAGTGAGTACGTCAGATATACTAGGGACAAAGGTCGAAATAAAAAATATGAACTCAATTAGCGCAATTAAAAGAGCTATTGCCTACGAATATACTAGACAAACTACTACACTAGAATCTGGGTGAAATGTAGCACAAGAAACAAGATGACGAGATGATATGAAATGAGAAAGTTATAGTATGAGAAGTAAAGAAAATTCACTAGATTACCGTTATTTCCCTGAACCAGATTTGCCACCATTACACTATACAGATGTTATCAAAGTAAAGTCTCAATCATTAATCTCTGAAACAATCGCAGCGAAAATTGAACGCTATCTCAAAGAGTATGAATTTCACAAAGAATATATAAATGGAATACTTACAGATGAAAGCGTAACTCGTTTATTTGAACTGTGTATTGATCGTTGATTTAATCCTAAAACAGTAGCTAAATATCTCGTAAATTATGTATTAGCTTATACAAATATTGGCACAATCAAACTATCAAATACTGCTTTTGATGCTGATGAATTTATGTTGTTTTTGCAAACAATACAAGCAGACAATATATCAGATAATATTGCTAAACAGATTATAATAACCTATCTGGAAACTCGAAAACCAATGAATGAAATCTTGGCTGACAACAAAAAGTCACAAGATGTAACAATAGATATAGATAGCATTATCAATGACGTAATAACAACTAATCAAAAAGTAGTTGATGAATACAAATGATGAAAAAAAACTGCAATATGATTCCTCATATGACAAGTAATGAAAAAAACCTGAGGGGTTTTGCAGCCTCAAGAAGTACAGAAGAAATTAGAAGGTATTATTGGGTAAATAAAAAATGCCTCTGAACGAGGCACTTTTGACTGCTTGCAGAAATAAAAAGAGCCGAAGTGAAGAGCATTTAATCCCTTTGGGATTAACCATAGCATCTCACTGCGATATACTTATTGCATATATGCATTCGCATATCTTGTTCGATACTACTCTTGGTGGATTATAGGCTCTCTACCTATGTATTTCAAACTTCCTATAATCTAAAAAATATCGTAGGGACAGGCTTCTGCCTGTCTGGACAACCAAAAGGTTGTCCCTACGATATTTTTATTTTATTACGGTAATAACTTACTTGGTACTCCTGTATTTATCAACACCAACGGATTGAATTTAAATGCATCATTGCTAACTTTACAAGGTTGTGCTGTTTGAGTTCCATTTGAATCTGCAGCGTATCAGTTCAAAAGACATTGCCATGAAAAGATATCACTAAAGTTAATATAACTTTGTAATAATGCTCCATATCATGCTCCAAAAATATCATTAACAAGATTTCTTCTAGGTGCAGATGGTTCAAGTGCAGTATTTAGTGATGCTAATCTACCATGTATATAATATTTGTTTACTAATCCACTTGGGACATCACCTGCTGCCCATCACATCAATAATCCATTTACGAATATGTTTCATCTTAAATATACTCAGTAACTAACCGCTGCAGCAGCTCATGAATTCCCTGCTCCAGAAAATAATTGCAAGGTATCGTATAAGAAACTAGCAGATACAGGAGTTGCTTGATTTGTCCAATTTTGAGCAAAATATCATGCATATGTACTAGCTCCTCCACTAGGTATTTGTGATACAATATTTGCAACAATTGGTGCAACATCATCAAAATCATTTACCATAGCTCATTTTGCAGTGAATACCGCATAATCAGTAGAAAACATTGCTCAATTTACTACTTCAGTTGCAAAGTCTCAGTTCTTTAAAAGTACATTCCCATTATCAACAAAGAGATTAATAGCATTACTTTTTTCAGGCACTGATCATTCTAGTACTACATTCCTTCATTTTACTACTATCTCGATACCATCATAATCACTAGTATTTGCAAGATTGATCACTAACGGTTCGTCACTTCCTAACGCAGTATCAAAGTCTTCTCTTCCAGCATCATTATAAACACAAACTGTTCTTGGTGTACCTGAAACTAAAGTCCCTATATCTCATCCTTGAGCAATCTTTTGTTGTCATCTACAAGCAGAATCTGAATTTTTTCTCAATGTATTTAGGATATCTGAAGTATTAATTACATCAGAGAATACTATTGAAGAAGATCTACTTGGATTACCTAATACAGATTGTCTATCACCCACTTCTAATCCTCATCTAGAAAGAAGTACATTACCCAAAACACTAATATTCCAAATAGTATCTAATCATGCACTAATTCACCCTCAAAGGATAAATGTTCCTCCAGAAGTGATTGCTTGAATATTTGTTGTTCATGGTACAAATCCGAAAATATTATTTATATTTCTTCCTGTATAACTTTTTATAAGATTTAATACACCGACATGTGCTGCTACAGGCAATGGTCATCATACAAATCAAATACCTCATACATTATCATACATGTATCACAAAGGGGTCTGATTATTGAAATATTGTAGAGTTGGGAAAAGTCAAAGTGTAGTATCAACTGCGTTATTTGGTATATCATACATCAATCATGCAGAAATTGATCACAAACCAGTGCTTGAGCTTATATCAACATAACTTATTTGTCCATATATACTATATAATTCAGTAGATCAAGACGTACCACATGTAGTATATAATGCACCATTTATCTGTAAATTATTATAATTACTATCTAAAAGTTTAAGTCCATTAAGTGATTGTTGATCCAATGGCCATAATCTAGAACCTTTTGCATTTGTATAGTATAATCATCTTACTTGCTTACTACATGTTTTAGTTGATGCGTTATAAGTCACTGTTATTGCAGGAATAAGTTGTTTCGTTGGCAACCAAAAAAATCAACCTTGAAAATCATTTACTGCAACATTTGGCAACGTAAAATGCACCATTGAAAACTTATTTCTGATGGGATCTCATGAAGAGAATGAATCAAAAGTAAGATTAAATCAATGTGTTACTACCTGCATAGTTGACGCTAAGACAAGCAAACTAATAATTTTTTTCATGTTGTTTTTGTTTTAGGGTAAATTTTGTATTAGAAAAGACTATAGGGTAATTATAGTTAGAATAGAAAATAATGCAAATTTTGAACAACTAATTCAGAATTCAGGATTCGGAATCCAAAATGGCTTTATAAAAGCAATAATTCTTAACTTTGAACTCTGAATGTTAAATTTTTTAAAATTATTTTAACAATAATGCAAAAATACGGTCAATAAGTCATTCTCACTCCTCTACTTTCGCATGATCAAGCGCTTTTTGGATATATGATTTGATCATTAATTGTTCTGCTTGTTGTTTTGGAAGTCATTTAGACGTCAAATAGAACAATTTTTGCTCATCTAAGCGTGAAATTGTAGCTCCATGAGATGCTTTTACATCATTTGAACGCACATCGAGCATTGGTAGTGTCTTGATTTGGATTTTTTCTCATAGAAGCAGGTTTTCTTCTGCTAAATATCATTCTACTTGTATTAGTCATTGATTTATTACGACTCATCCATTTACTACTGCTTTGGCATTATTTCAAAGCAATCAAAGTGCGTATATATCGGCTTTAGTATATGATGCTTTTAGCATAACAGCAAAATCTATACTACTGGCTATATTTCATGAAGAAACTATGATGGCAGCACAAGAAACTGAGCATTTTTCATCTACTACATCTATAATAAGTTTGATATTTGCATTATGTATGAGAAAAAAAAGATTCACGTCTGAACTTCAGGTGATTTGTATATGTTTTTCTCCAGATTGTCACTCAAAGTTGAATGAGTGAGTGCTGGAAGTTGAGATGATTGTGTTATCGAAAGCATTTTGAGACATGTATATATTATTACTCTCTGTCATCCTGAGTGTAACGAAGGATCCAGAGTTTTACTAAAAGTTATTATTTCTACCTCTGGATTCTTCGGCTTTGCCTCAGAATGACAGATTAGATTTCTATTATTCAACCAAGGTAAATCTACTCATACTCTTCCCCTCCCACTCAACTTGATCAAACCACATCCCAACCGGTCTGGCTGCAAATTTTGCATTCCCCAATCGAGTAAATTCTGCATCAAACAGTGGCTTATATATAACTAATTCCTCTTCAGTTTCACTATGTTTTGCAATACCGATGATTTCATATGTATGATTTGATCATCATGTAGATTTGTAGTGACGGTAGGTGGCTCAGATAGTTGGATACATGATTTTAGTAGTTAGTAATTAGAAGACAGTAGGTAGTAGTATGTTTGTCATTTCGAGCGAAGTCGAGAAATCTTTTTTTCTCGTTATTCTGAGTCGAAGACGAAGAATCTCGTTGCAGTATCTATGGATGTATCCAATACAAGCATTTTTGCAAACAAAAAGACAAGATTAATATAAAAAGTGTTATTTCGTCTTACTTTTGTCAGTAGATTTCTAGAAAAAATGTACTAAAATAGAATTTTACTAGTAGAAATAAACTTATGAAATATACTCAAACAGTATTTGATGATTGGAATATTGAGAAAAAACGTATAGATCAAAAGAATATATACCATACATATATCAAACCATGAAGTATATGGTTCTGCTCTTTATGACATAATATTTGATCAGAAGAGAATGGTAAATGACATATTTTTTCTAGACCAGTACTTGTTCTTAGTAAAATTGGAAATATGTACTGCGTAGTACCTCTCACCACATGATGAAAAGAAAACCATCCATTTTATTATACAATCACTAGTATATCATTTCACAAGCCATCAAGAGTTATCTTAACACAAATTAAAACTCTTGATATCAAAAGATTCATAGATACGAAACATAAAATCTCATACCAAGAACTACTAGAAATAAAAAAAATCCTGAGAGATATGTATCTACCAGAATTATAATAGTTCCCCTCAATAAAAATGTATATTGAGGTAAATCCCGAAGGACATATGTAACATCATTATAGAGATTTATATATCTTTTGCAAGAAAATTCATAGGAAACTTTTAGTGAAGTATTATGTTTTTTGTCTTAGTTTTTGATATGGATTTTGAGAAATAAAAAAGCTTCTGAACGAAGCACTTCTGATTGTATTTTTGCAAGGAAGAATGCTGAAGTGAAGATGCTTTAAGGATTATAGCATAATAGATCTTTTCAAATTTCCTATAATCTAAAAAAAGGGATAGCCAATAAGCTTCCCAAATACAATACAATTACTTTATAATCCATCATCAATGATATCAGGAAAGGTTACAGATTCACCATGTGGGTTACTAACACCACCTCCATAAGTACATATTTGTCCTTGTGCTTGCTGGCAAAGTAATTTCAATGCAATTGATGGATTATCATCTGCTGCACATAGTGCATTACTATCAAATAAGTAAAGAGGTTGATGATTTTTCGTGAATTCTGCACGCCACCCTTCAATACCATAACTCATACTACAATCAATGTTAAGTAGTTTCTTAAGGTCTTTTAGATGTAATTTAGACATAATTAAAATATTTTAGAATAATATAATATATAATATGCGGTACAAGTCAATATTAGTTGTAGTAGTAATATAAATGAAATTTTCTATAGTCTAAGTATGAAAATCACAAACGTAATCCCTTTGGATGTATACAACATACATGTTGTATTTGAAAATGGTGTCGAGTGAGATATTAATCTTACACCGATAGATGATGAGTCAATTTTTCTTCAACTTTGAGAAGATTACCTACGAAAGAATCCACAAATTTCAGGTAATGGAAGTACTATCTATCGAAATGACACATTAAGTCTAGATGGTGAAGTATGTTATATTCATATAGCTTGAAAGGAATAATTTCTTTTAAAAAAAGCCCTTCACGGGCGAAATGCGCATAAAGGACTAGCGATAGAAAAACTATCTACACTAAACTTTATGGGTGCATTTTATGCTCTAATACAGAAAGTAGTTTTTGATTACTATTGATGATAATTAACCATACTGTAATAGTCACTACAATTTGTAAAATAAGTAATAAGTGAATGCCTTTTATTTTGTTCATACCCATAAATTTTAGTGTAATTATATTATATACATTGCATTATTTTTAGCAAATTTTGTAACAATAAAGCATCCACGAGATTCTTCGCTACGCTCAGAATGACGATAAAAAGATTTCTCGACTTCGCTCGAAATGACAGACTCATAATTCTTAATTCTTAATTCTTAATTTCCTAGTTTTTCACGAGATTCTTCGCGGAGCCTGTACTGAGCAAAGCGAACGTGCTCAGAATGACGAATCCTAAACTAGCTACTAGCTACTAGCTACTAGCTACTAACTCCTATATCCTCACCGTTTCCCACTTCACTCTCCCCTTTTCAATCACAGATTTAATCATTGATTCATTCTTGTTTAATTGGCTTTTCCCTGTCTTAATTTCTATAAAAACAACTTGTTTCAGCTCTCCAGTAGATAATCCATCAAAACAGATATAATCAACTCATTTTCCCAAGAAAACTAAGTCCTTGTATGAGTAAGGAAAATTAGGTAATAAAGGTGCTATTTTTTCACTTACATAACCAAGCGTGGTAGCTTTTGATTGTTGAACCGATTGTTTGCGATCACTTGACCTGTTTTGCATATATGCGATTTTGGCAATTAATCGTCAAACGATTACTCCCAATACGATTCCTACGATAACAAATCCTATATTTCACGACATATTGCTTGAAAACAAACAGTAAATACCTACATATAGTGGTATGAACATCTATTTCAATACGCGATTGGCAAAATCCTCCAGAATCTAGTAGATTAATGATCTATATTTTTTCCTGTCATTGCGAGGAGTAGGCGACGAAGCAATCCATATTACTAAATGGATCGCCACGCTTCGCTCGCGATGACAAATATAACTATTCACTTTTACCTATTCTCTATTAACTATTATGCTAGACCCCAAATATATCAGAGAGAACGTCGAACTTCTCAAAAAAATATGTGCAGATAAAAATAACAAAGCTGATATAGATCTCTTTGTGAAACTGTACGACGAAGTGAAAGCTTTACAACAAGAAGAACAAGATCTGAATACACAAAAAAATCAAGCTGCAAAAGAACAAAATGCAGAGCTTTGAAAGCAAATTAAAACGAAGTTACAAGACCTTGCTGAAACACTTCCAGCAAAACAAAAGGAATTAAACCATGTATTGCGATCTATCCCAAATACATATTCTGATGATACACCACTTGGGAAAGATGATAGCGAGAATCAGGTGCTTCGCACCTGGGGAACACCGAAGGCGTTCCCGTTCGAAGTCAAAGATCACACAGATTTGTGAGAAGCATTGGATATACTCGATTTTGAGAGTGCCTGAACAATATCATGATCTAGATTTGTTTTTATAAAAAATGATCTCGTTAAAATGCAATTTGCCCTCATACAATGGGTAATGGATTTGTTGACGGATCAAAAAGTGATTGATGAGATTATTGCAAAAAATAATTTAAAAGTAAAAAATACGCCATTTAGTTTAATACTTCCACCGTTTTTTATGAAGATGGAAGTAATGGATAAAATGGGAAGACTGCATCCAAAAGAAGATAGATATTGCTATGAAGAAGATCAAATAGTGCTCAATGGTTCAGCAGAACATGTGCTTGGTCCTCTGCAAATGGATAAAACGCTGAGTGAAGAACAAATGCCAGTGAGATATTTGTGATACTCTACTGCATTTAGAAGAGAGGCTGGAAGTTATGGGAAGGATACAAAATGAATAATTAGACAACATCAATTTGATAAGCTAGAAATGGAATCATTTTGTTTGCCAGAAGATGGATTAGAAGAACAAAACTTCATGATTGCAATTCAAGAATATATGATGCAACAACTTGAAATTCCGTATGAGGTACTCATTTGTTGTACTGGTGATATGGGAGATTGTGACTATCGTCATATTGATATCAATGCATGGATTCCTACACAATGAAAGTATCGTGAAACACATAGTGG
>JAYTKZ010000060.1:0-1592 GCA_043729885.1 bacterium | reverse complement strand
AAAAGGAGCAGCGAATACTCATGGTTTTGCTATATTTTCAAATGCAGTAGACAACAATCAAAGTCAAACTTGAGTCCCTCATGTGTTGAGATCAACAGCACTTGGATACAATGAAACAATATATTTCGTTAGTCAAAATGACACAATTGGCACTATCAACAAGAGAATATTTTGCAGTGAGAATGGTTTTTTAGTTGTAATATATGAGTATATAATAAGCAATAATGTAGTAATAACCAAGAGTGAAATAGCTTCATTTCTGATTACTCATAGAAGTATTCAAATAGGAACTATACTCCATAGCATAGCAATATTCTTTTTATCTATATATTGGTCAATAGTATAAAAAACCAATATAAAGAGTAAAAATCATGATATAAAATTTCGATATGATCATATTGCATGGATAAAGAGGAATGGCATAGAAACAAATACATAGGCCATTATTACAGCAAAAAACATATCAGTCAGTCTCAAAAATATTCAAAAGAGAAGGAGAATTGATAAGAGATATACAATTGGTGAGATAATATTAGTTAATCAAGCTACATCGTCTTGGTGCAATGGTAACAACAAGTATGTATCTACAAGTCAAGCGAATGGATATCTTGACAAATCAGTTCAGAGAAACTCATTACTCTTCGTATCCAGCACTAAACTTCTTTGCTCGTAGAATACCTTTGTTTTCATATCCCATCATGCTACTGCATCTTCATCATACGTAGGCATAGAAGTATTTATTCCAAATACCATAATAACTTTCCATACACTATATAAGATTATCATAATGAGTAGCACCTTTTTCCAAAGATACAATCATGAAAATGCTTTGATATTAGCATGTATACCAGATGCAATATGTTTATATACATCTCTATAGAATCATTTTGTAATATGGAGATATATTGAATAGATGAACAGAGCTATAGCTGTTACATACATTGGCAATAGAGAGATGGTATTGAAAATTATTCATTGCAAAAACAATATTAGTACTGCATACGATAGTCACGAAACGAATCAAAGTACTATCTGTTCACACAAAAAAAGCGACTTATATTGTTTTGTTATCCAAAGTGTAATTAATCACACAAAAAGTGCCAAAAAAAGAGAGAGTATCATATCTTAGATTATTGAATAAAAAATACTTTCGCATATGGTTTCCATTCTAATATCTTTGTAAACACAACTGTTTCCCCATTCCAAACCATGTTGTCAGCACCTACTATAGTAGGGTCAGTAAATCAGAATTGTTGAGCTGCTGCTCACATAGGATTATAATAAAACAATACTTTTGATCATGTATATGTTCAGATACTAATATGTGGATATATATGATATTTTCACTCAAATCAATAAGGGTATGGCGCAACGAAAAATCATAGAGTTCAACGAGGTGTATTTTCTTTTATATATGCAAGAAAGTCATAAAAATCATTTCCCACTGCAAGTCTTCAATTTTTCATAATAGAATCTTTATTACCAACAATATTTGCATACATATTTTGTTGATTTATTGTAGAAAATATATCTATAAATGCCCATAGAGAAGCAAATAGTATAACTGCTATATGATATATCTTTTGTTTATT
>JAYTKZ010000059.1:0-13484 GCA_043729885.1 bacterium | reverse complement strand
GCAGAAATTTCAGCACCAGCTTGTGTGAATCTAAAAATATTATCTATGAAAAGTAGTACATCTTTGTGCTCTTCATCTCTGAAGTATTCAGCCATAGTTAGTCATGTCATTGCAACACGCGCTCTAGGACCAGGAGTTTCATTCATTTGTCCAAATACCATTGCAGTCATACCCATAACTCATGAATCTTTCATTTCATGGTAGAGATCATTTCCTTCTCTTGTACGTTCACCAACTCCACAAAATACTGATACTCAACTATGATGTTTTGCAATATTATGAATCAACTCTTGAATAATAACCGTTTTCCCAACTCATGCTCATCAGAATAATCACACTTTTCACCCTTTCAAAATTGGAGACATCAAATCAATTACTTTAATCCCAGTTTCCAATACTTCTACAGTATTTGAAAGAGAAATAAAATCAGGAGCTTTGCGATAAATTGGCCATGTCTGTGTATATATTACTTCGCCAGCTTCATCAATTGGATCTCCAAGTACATTGAGAATACGACCAAGAACTCCAGGTCATACTGGAACAGAAATTGGAGCTCATGTAGATACAACTTTGTCTCATTTTTTGAGTCCATCAGTTGATTGCATAGCAATTCATCTAATCACTCCTTCATCGAGATGTTGTACTACCTCAATAGTTACTATTTCTCATGCTCAATTTTTTGAATCTGTCCTTGTTGCATGGGTAATAGATGGCATATATTCAGTTGGAAATTGAACATCTACCACAATTCATTTAATTGATATAATCGAACCTTTCATAGAAAGAAGAGTAAGGGGAGTAAATATTTTTTTGTCACCCCGGACTTGATCCGGGGTCTATTATTGGTGATGGATTCCGGGTCAAGCCCGGAATGACAGCATTACATTGATATTATGCTTTCACAGCAGCATATTCAGCAGTTACTTCATTTGCAAGTTTAATAATTTCTTGTTCTACTTCGTCAGTCAGTTTTTTATCTTTTAGGATAGTTTCTCTTAGTGAACTGTATGATGTTTGTAATTTTTCATATATAGTTTTTTCAAAATTATGTATATATTGTACATCTATACTATCTAGATATCAATTAATAGCGATATAGATAATAACAGCTTGATATTCGAATCCAATTGGATGATTTTCAGCCTGCTTTAGTACTTCAATCATACGATTTCCTCTAGCTAGTTTCATTTGTGTAGATTTATCCAAATCTGATCAAAACTTAGCAAATGTTTCTAATTCTCTAAATGCTGCTAATTCAAGTTTAAGTTTTCATGATACTTTTTTCATGATAGCAGTTTGGGCAGCTCATCATACACGTGATACAGATAATCACACATTAATAGCTGGTTTAATACCTGAGTTGAAGAGTGTTGATTCTAGGAATATTTGACCATCAGTAATTGAAATCACATTTGTAGGAATATATGCAGAAATATCTCATGCTTGTGTTTCAATAATTGGTAGGGCAGTAAGAGATCCACCACCATATTTATCATCTAATCTTGCGGCTCTTTCCAATAATCTTGAGTGAAGATAGAATACATCACCAGGATATGCTTCACGACCAGGAGGTCTTTTGAGAAGTAATGACATTTCTCTATATGCAACTGCATGTTTTGTCAAATCATCGTAGATAATAAGCGCATCTTTCCCATTGTTTAAGAAATATTCACCAAGCGCACATCATACATATGGAGAAATATATTGTAAAACTGCTGGTGATGAAATAGGAGCATTTACTACGATTGTATAATCCATAGCTCATTGCTTCTTTAAATTCTGCACTATTCTTGCTACTTTTGATTCTTTTTGTCAGATTGCTACATATATACAAATAACTCATTGCCCCTTTTGTGCCAAAATTGTATCAATTGCAACAGTTGTTTTACCCGTTTGTCTATCTCAAATAATCAACTCTCTTTGTCATCTACCAATTGGGATAGTAGCATCAATAGCTTTGATCCCTGTTTGCAAAGGTACACTCACTGATTTTCTTGTAATTACACCCGGAGCAATTCTTTCTACAGGATATAATTCAGTACTTTTGATTGGATTTCATTGATCAATTGGATTCCCAAGAGCATCTAGAACTCTTCCTATATATTCTTCACCTACACCGATAGAAAATAATTTACCAGTTGTATATACTGTATCTCCATGCTTCAATCATGTATAGTCTCATAAAATAAGAACTCATACATAATCACGATGGATATCCAAAACTAATCAATTGATATGATTATGAAATGATACTATTTCACCAAACATCGCATCTTCAAGTCAAATTACAGTTGCTACACCGTCTTTGATTTCAAAAACTTCTCACTTTTTTGTGAATGTTTCTGAAACATTACTTGCTTGAATTGAATCGTGAATCTTGGCAATAATATCATCAATGTGTAGGTTTTCCATGTGGATTTAAGAAGGTTAAGAAGGTTAAGAATGAGCAGTGGAAGGTTAAGAAGGAGTCGTAGAGTAGTTGTCATTTCGACCGAACAAACTAAGATGTGTCATCCTGAACGAAGTGAAGGATCTAGATCTCTCGATTTCGCTACGCTTCACTCGAGATGACAGTAGTATTATCCATTCAGCATTTTATCCATATCATCATCAAGTGTTCTACCATATCTATGAGAATCTGATGTAACATGTAATCCTGGGATATGAAGTGATTTACTCATGTAGACATTTTTTTCATGCACATTATGCTCTATGATTTTATCAATCGATCAAACATCAATAGGACTAGATGAATCTACCGAACACATAAAATAGTCTTCATAATTACTCATATCTCTAATAAGTGTAGCAACATCTTCAGCATTTTTACAGTGTAATTCATTGAGTAAGTAGAGGACTCATCAAAGTTTTTTATCAGCACTTGCTATTACCTCTATATATTCTTTCTTTGTCATCTGCATCCCATGACTAATATATAACTTTTTTGCAACCAGTAAATGTGCCAAAAAATCTTTGGGTGATATTCTAATGCTTTTGATGCATGAATCTATGAGTGCCGGTGATACTTTTTTCATATTTTTTTCGTCAACTCCTAAAATTTCTTTTGTGCACTATCTGTGAATTCTTCAACTAATCAATCAACGTACGTTTTGTGGATATCTTTATCTTCAAATAGTTTATCAACAATCAAATGTACTGATGATTTCACAGCATTAGTAAACTTTAGTTCCATTTGAGCATGAAGTAATTTTGCTTGCTTATTGGCATTGTCAATAATAACATCTGCTTTGCGCGTAGCTTCTTGAAGTATCTCTTCACGCTTTTGCTTAGCAATAATCTCACTTTCACGTTCAATTGTTACTTTGTGACTGTGGGCATCTTGGATAATAATATCAGAGATTTTTTTAGCTTCATCAATACGAGTATTATATGCCTCATCAGCATGAGCTAGTTTCTTCTCTTTTTCAATTCTTTGCACAAGTGCATTTGTTATTGGTTTCCCAACTAATTTAATGAACAGGAAAAAGAATAGAACGATGTTCAATATTTGAATTATAACATTCAAAAGTATTGTTGAAGATGATGCAGTATGTTCCATAGTGTGTATTAATGAATAGAGCGATAGTTATTTCAAGAATGCGATAACGAATGATAATAGTGCAACGAATTCAGCCAGTGCTAGCGCGATAATACCAGGTGTAAACATTTCTTTAGCAGCTTGTGGGTTTCTAGAAATACCAGTAAGCCATCCGTATCCAATTATTCCCATTGCGATAGCAGCTCAAAGTCCTCAAATTCCCATTGTAAGTGTTGATAAACTCATGTGATTGTAATAATAAATAATAAAGAAGGTAGAGTAGCTAGTAGCTAGTAGTCAGAAGCTAGATTATTACTAATTGCTGACGACTAACTACTGCCTACTTATTTTTTAGTGATGTGATTCCCCAGCTAATTTGAAGTATATTGTTGTTAATAATGCGAAGATAAATGCTTGTAATATAGATACAGCTAGTTCATATGCAAATATTGGTAATGGTAATATTAGTGGTATATGAATAAACTGTTGTGTTGCATACACAGTTAATGTGAGTAGTAACATTCATACAAACATATTTCAAAACAATCTCAGTGACAAAGACACCATTCTTCCTAACTCTCATGCAAGTTCTATGAATCCAATCAAAAGTCACAGTATAATATCCAAGAATTTTGTGAATACCATCCATCGTTTTGTAACTTTTCAGGTGATTCACATCCCGTGAATAGGGATATATTTTTTGATAAATCCAAATCCGTGTTTATAAAATCCATATCCAAGACTTCATAATACAGCAGCAACAGCTAATATTGCATTGAACATTATATCAGTTGTTACAGGTCTGAAATAGTGATGTCATGCAGGCCAAACCAAGACTACCATATCACCAAACAATCAAATAAGATTATTCCAAAGAATATAGACAAATACCGTTACAGAAAATGTAATACCCATTGGAGACACAGATTTTCATCCAATTTCACTAAAAAGTTCATATATCTTTTCATAAAGAGTGTCAACTATTTGAACAAAGTATGTATGTGGATTATTGTGTTTTTTATAATAGTAGAGTATTGCAAAAAGAGCAAAAGTTATCGTGCCAATAAGTGCCGCAATGAGTGATTGCGATATATTTGTCCCCAAAAGTTCAATATACTTTGGGAAAATCGAAGGTAAAATGTCTTTTATATCCATAGGTATATAATTTAATTAACAACTGCTCTTGCTCAAGCTACCTCTATGATTTCTTTTGTAATAGCGTCTTGTCTTGCCTTGTTATATGATAGTGTTAGTCAATTAATCTGTGTAAGTGCGTTATCTTTTGCTCCTTTCATAGCTACCATACGGGAAGCGAATTCGCATGTTTTGTTTTGATAAATAGCTCAATATATTACATAGTGTACTATCATCTCATATAATTTTTTTTTAACTTCTAGTAGTGAAGGTTCTATAATCAAATCTTTTGGTGCATGGACGGTATGTGAGTGTATATCTACACCAAGTACTTCCTCTAGAAATAGTGCTAATGCGTCTGCACGCATAGGAAATAATGATAAAAGAGATGGGATATATTTCATAGTATTTTTGAATACATTGTAGCATAGAATAATATTTTTGTGTGTGGCAGAAGACCAATGGGTATGAATAGTATGAACTACATTTTGTGCACTTTCAATATTAATACTATCAGATACATGAAGTGTTTCTATAACATTATATCCACGACGAGCAAAATATTCTTTTGCTTTTTTCCCAATAACTACAATATCAGTTGTCGCTTGTTTCCCGTCATATAAACTATGAATATGTTTGAATAGTTGTGTATTCAATGATCAGCACAATCATTTTTCTGTTCCAATAACAATTAGCATAGTTTCATTTTCATATTTAGCTGATGGTTCTATATCAAATAAGTGTTTGTATGAATCAATTTTAGCTACAATATCAATAAGTGACACCATACAATCTCTCAAATGTACTGTATGTTTTTTTACTTTCTGTAGTTTTAATGTAGAAATTATCTCAAGAGCTCAAGTAATTTTCTTGATATTTTGAGTAGATTGAATTTTAACTTTTAATTGTTTTGCATCTGCCATATTTGTTATTTAGTATTACTACTTGTAATAATTGTAAGTGATTCATCTGCAAATAATGCGACTCATCAACTAATAAATAAATGTCTGCTCTGATCTTTGTATGATTCTAGATCATTAACTATTACATTATCATGCCATATAATTTTTCATTTTACTAATATTGTAGTTAGATGTATATGTCATGGACGAACTGTGATAATTCATGAAGTAGTAGGTATACTTACTTCCATAATTCAATCATGTTCTTCTTTTCCTTCAGGAGTGATAATATGGATTTCCATAATGGGTGTATGCAAATCTTATAAAAATGATGTTTGAGCTACCATCATATGAATTCTTTTCTTAAAATCTACTCAAAAAATTGAGAAATACAAATATATACTATAGTTTTTAGACGATAATGTATATGTGGTAAAAAATTGCATTTCCCCCTAATAAAAAAAACAACATAACATTTTGTGTTATGTTGTTTTTTATGGTATAGTATTATTAAAATTCTAATGGTTTTGCTTCCGCAAATGATGTAATTTTTCCTAGTGATGATACACTGTTTAATGGGTCATGATCTGGGTTAAGCTTTACAGTTACTACTGGTACATCTTCAGCAATTTTTTGCTTAATTTGTACTGTAAAATCAGCGATTCTTTTTATACCTGATTGTACTAATAAACTGTATATTGCATATTTTTTTGCTTTTTGATCAGTTTCTACAAAATACTTTCAGTTTCTTGCAAGAAAGATTCTTTGTTCATGTGTCAGTTTAAGTCATGCAAGTGCATCTGGATCTTTCATAATAATAGAAGTTGCATATCATGAGAGTTGTGATATCTTTTGTGCAAAAGCTCTAAAATTAGCTGTAAATACCATAATATTTAATTTATCTAATCATGCTTGTCATTCCTTAGCATCAATTTCAGCAAGTTCCTTTTCTGATAAGAATTCAGAAAAATTAACTTGTTTCTTAATAGTAAAATTTTCTAATACATTTTCAAAATCAACTCACAATAGTGCAGCTCTTTCATCATGATTTTCAAGATATGTTTCAGTTGCTCCAAGTACTTCTGGGCTATTTGTTCGATTACTATCATGAAGAATTTCTTGTACAAAATCAATCATATCATTTGTAAGACCATATGAATTCTTGCTAACTGCATCAGGATTCTTTGTGAAAGCTTTTGTTAAAAACCCACACCCACATAAAAATGAATGTTGATGTTCGCTATTTTCTGCTTTATGATCTTCTGTATGCTTATCAGTATGCCAATGTATTTTATAATTCTCAGCATTTACTTCTTTATTCTTTTCTAATACTTGTCCCATTACTTTTTTAATTATTGCTTGGTCGTGTGGTGCTGTACCATATAGCTCTAACAAATCTGCTATAAGTGCCATAAATACTCAAGCTCATCCTCATGGTACAGTTCATGGATATGTTTTAACTCTTTCTGCTTCAGGTAGATCCATGAAGCCATCTTGTAACTTATATCTCCCATCAATACATTTAAATCAAAATGGATTTACATTTGGAGCCATCATATTATCTGGAGTTCATGTAGGTATAATTGCTTTTCCTACATACGTTTTAGCTCAAAGAGGAGTAAGGTAAGCTTTCCCATCGTCACCTACAGCTAAATATCATTTTAAAATAAGTTTTTCAATTCACAATCCATGAATTACTTCTGCATGTTCTTTAGTTTCTGAATGTATCATTGTGTTTATATTATTTGAAGTAGATAAAGTTGTCTCTCAATTATTTTCTCAATTCAAAAGAACAGCTCATACTGCAGCTGATATAGGATTACCTCATATAGTATGAATATTATTTTCTGTTTCTCAAATTTCAGAGTTTCACAATACACTATTCATTGATGGTTTGTTATTAGAATTTAGTAAAAAATATCAGATATTCACGAAATGGTATGATATTAATTTCTACTATAAATGTAAAGAGCATTTATGTGAAAATAATCTATAGTATATACAATTAACTACATTTCTTTAGCTATCATTCATATTAAATAATATGGAATTGTATAGAATTCCTTTTTTTCATATTTTTTAGTTGCTGAAAGTGAAATTGATGTTTTAAAAAGTTGTTTTACATTATTTCAATATTGTTTTATAAATCATTCAAATACTTTTGGAAGAGCTGTGGAGTCTCTTTCTCATACTACAATTGGAGTAATGTTTTTTTTATATGAAATAATAAAATCAATTTCTGATCAATTTACTTTTTTATATGCCATGATTTCTGCTTCATGAGGGAGATTTTTATATAGTTCTTGCATAGTCATATACATCATTGTTCTATGGTCATGACTTCTCCTACGGAACATATTGTGAAGATAATTTTTGATTCACATATCAAGTAGCATGGCTTTTTGTTTGTGTGATACTTCTCTTTTTTTATCACTATAGAAATGTTTGATAGTAGATATGATATAATTGTTTTCTAGAAAATGCATATACCTATCAACTGTTCTCAGTGGTATGTCATACGTATTTTTGATGCGGAGTTTATTGTATATTTGTCAGTATTGGTCATTTACTATAGTAAGTATGTTTTCAAAATACGCCAATTCATCTCTTTGAAACCAAAATGTTACATCTTTGATAAATATTTCTTGGATTATATGCTGAAGTGCTGATTTTTTCTCTTCTTCAGTTTCTGCAAGTATAACACTAGGATATGCTCACCAATTCAAAAATTCTTGGAGAAGTGGTTGTATTTCTTCTGCAAGTATACCACTAAATGTATATGGATTTATATATGCAGTATGAAATCATTTATACTCTAAAAACTCTAGAAAAGACAATGTATGGACTGTAATTACTTCATAGTCATCTTCACGAAGTTGTAAAAAGTCTTTATATTCTCATTGCGTAATACTTGTTGCAATAATTTTTAATGCAATTTTATGTTTTTTGATGAGATCGTGTAAAATACTTCACATATTTTTACTATATTGAATTTCATTGAGGAGAAGTACTCATGGTTCTTCAAAATGAACACCATGTCTGATTTGCATATATTGCATAAAGTCATGCGTATCTTTGAACTGTTTTGTACCAATATGTTCATCAAATGAGTAGTAATATTTTTTCCCAGTTCACATATCATCAGTACTATATACATGCTCCAAAAGTGTTGATTTACCAGCAAACCTTGGTCAATCGAGGAGCAATATTGACTTACTTGAAGTATTTAGGAATGATTGTATTGACGAAACATATTTATTTCTAGGTATTTTCATATTTTTGATAAATATCTATGTAAAATATTGTATAATTATAAAATTACACAGGTAAATTTTATTATATTGAAAAAATAACCAAAAAACAAGAAGATTTTTTGTACTAGTACTTTATCTATGAAATAGAATCACTATACACGCACTCCCGTAAGGGATTTTTTCGTCATCATTAACATCAAAAATAAATTAACATGAACAAACCTGAAATTATTTCTGGTTCAAATAACCAGAGTCCGGTTGAATCTCCACCGTTAAACGAGATTAAATCTACAGACATGGCAGCTTTTATTGAAGCAATACAATGTCCTGTAACGAAATCTTTTTTCATGGGAGATGCTCCCGAATATTAAAAATTACTAATTCATTAATTAAACAATCAAAACTGCCCATAGGAGGGGCTTATTACAATTATGAGTACAAAAACTCAAACAACAGAAAAGGCATTAACTGCAACCTTGTATCACTTTGGTTTAGGAAAAACTAACGCAGTTGGATTTAAAGCTAATATCCTTGGCGGTAAAGGTTTTGGCCTGGTAGAAATGGCAAGTATTGCTGGAGTACCAGTACCTCCCGGATTCGTTATCCCTACAAGTGAATGTAAGCCATATCTCGAAAGAGGTTATCTTACAGACGAAATGAAAGCTGGAATAATCGATCTTGTAGAAAAGATTGGTGATAAACTTGGAAGAAAATTTGGAGATCAAAAAAATCCTCTTCTTTTGAGTTCACGTTCTGGTGCAGAAGTATCAATGCCTGGTATGTTGAAAACAATCTTGAATATTGGTACTACCAGAGAAACAATACCTGGTATGGTAAAACAATTCGGGAACGAACGCTTTGCATGGGATTGCTATCGTCGTCTCATTGATATGTGGGCAGAAACAGTATTGGGAATTGATCATGAACACTTTGAACATGCTTTCGTTGAATATAAAAAAACGCATAATATCGTTGGTGATCAGGAAATGACCCCTGATGATATGCGTACACTTTGTGATATATACGAAGTAGTATTTGAAGAAAAAGCTGGTTTTGTATTTCCGCAGAATGTATGGGAACAATTATTTCCTGCAGTTGAAGCGGTATTTAAAAGCTGGTATGGACAGAAAGCAATCGACTATCGTAAGATAGAAAAGTTGGAAGACCTGTTGGGAACTGCCGTGGTTGTAATGGCCATGGTGTTCGGTAATTTGAACGATGAAAGTGGAACTGGTGTATTGTTTACACGCAATCCATCTACTGGTGATGATGAATTGTACGGAGATGTACTATTCAACGCACAAGGTGAAGATGTAGTTGCTGGTATCAGAACTCCTGACCCTATTTCCCGTTTGAACGAAGCAATGCCTAAAGTATATGCTGAATTGTATCGTATCGTTAAAGCATTGGAAACAAGCCGGGCGAATATTCAGGACATCGAATTCACTATTGAAAATGGTAATTTATATATGTTGCAAACTCGTAACGGTAAACGTAACGGGCAGGCAGCATTTAAGATTGCACATGATCTTGTAAATGAAGGTCTGACAACAAAAGAAAATGCAATTGCAAAACTTGTTACTTCAGATCATGTAATACAGATGCTTTTACCCTGTTTCTCTGATGAAACACAAAAAAAGTATACTGCTGCAAAATTGGTAATTGCAAAAGGATTACCTGCATCACCAGGTGCTGCTGTTGGAAGAGTAGTTTTCGATAAGGAAACAGCTTTTGCTTGGGCAGAAAATGGTGAGCCAGTTATCCTGGTGAGGAAAGAGACTTCACCTGAAGACATCAAAGGTATGCATGCATCCAAAGGTATTCTTACATCCACTGGTGGTTTAACATCTCATGCTGCTGTAGTAATGCGCGGCTGGGGAAGGCCATGTATAGTAGGTGCTGAAACTTGCCATATTCATTATGAAACAAAATCATTTACCGTTGGCAACAAAGTTGTTGCAGAAGGTGATTGGGTTTCAATAAATGGTACAACAGGTGAAGTAGTGCTGGGAGAATGTGAATTTAGTAATCCGGTTTTTACCGAAGAATTTAAAACGGTATTACAATGGGCAGATGACATTCGCACATTAGGTGTTCGTGCAAATTGTGAAACTCCTGAAGATGCTCGTTTAGCTCGTCAGTATGGTGCAGAAGGTATTGGTCTTTTCCGTACAGAACATATGTTCTACGGTGAACATCATACTGATGAACTATATTTGATGAAGAAAATGATTCTCAGTAATACTGATGCAGAAAAAGAACTTGCTTTGCAAGGACTCAAACCTGCTTTCAAAAAATCTTTCAAAGGAACACTTATTGAAATGAATGAACTACCTGTGACTGTTCGTTTACTGGATCCACCGTTGCATGAATTTGCAGTATTCGGTAAGCCGGCAAATGAAAAAGATGCAGCAGTACAGGAAGAGCTGAAGTATAAATTGTGTAATGATCTTGGTATTGGTTTGTCAGAACTTGAAAACCGTATTGAAGATTTGCATGAGGCAAACCCAGGTAGCGGTTTCCGTGGCAGTCGCCTTGGAGTCGTATATCCTGCTATCACAGTAACACAGGTTGAAGCACTTTGTGAAACAATTCTTGAACTTCGTGCTGAGGGATATAAACCTCATCTTGAGATTGAAGTACCTTTCGTAATGAATTATGCAGAATATAAGGATCAATTTGATCTGATTATAAGCATCATTGAAAGGTATGGTTTAAAAACCCCGGAAGATCTTTTGATAGGGTCAATGCTGGAAAATATGGGAGCTTGTTTTGAAGCCGGCGAAATGGCTCCAATTACAGGTTTCCAAACGTTCGGAACAAATGACTTATCGTCATCTGTGATGAACATTTCCCGTGATGATGCATCAAGATTTCTTTCCGTTTACCTGGAGAAAAAGATCCTGAAAGTTGATCCTTTCCAAACACTACATCCGTTAGTTGCAAAAGCTATGAAGATAGCGATTGATAACTGCCGGTCAGTAAAAGGTGATACGATTGAGATTGGTATATGCGGTGAGCAGGGTGGAGATCCTGCAAGTATTGTTATCTGTGAGCAACTTGGTTTGAACTACGTATCTTGTAGTCCATTCCGGATTTGTGTGGCTCGATTAGCAGCTGCTCAAGCGACACTGAGATTGAAAAAATAACAGTGTTGTACGAGTATTGTATTATTAATGGAGGAGAGCGTTTTATACGCTCTCCTTTTTTTGATTATAGAACATTTGAAAAAAGCTAATATGACTATAATCTTCAATCTTCTTCATTTCAAGTTTTACTCTTTACACAACTGCAATCATAAAACTTTTATTCAGAGAGATTTTTTGATTTTTCTTTTTATTCATCTTGTATTTTTGTTCGCGTTGAGTATACAATAACTTGTTGGACGTGATCCCACGTTTTTTTTGATAATAAAGTAATAGGAAAAAGCTATATGACTATTATCTTCAATTCTCCTTACTTCGGATGTTCTGTATTTGCAAGCAAACCGAAAATCCTCGTTCAGAGGAATTTTTTATACTAAAAAGAGATAATAATTATGTCACATAAAGTAATGCTCGTTATTCTTGACGGGCGAGGTATTCAAGATAATCCAGAAATTTCTGCAATTGCGAAAGCAAAAACACCGTACTACGATTCATTACTAGCTACATATCCACATACAACTTTGGTCACACATAGCGAAGCGGTGTGACTGCCCGAAGGGCAAATGGGGAATTCGGAAGTAGGCCATATGCATATATGAGCAGGACGTAGAATTTATCAGGACTTAGTTAAAATTTCAAAAGCTTTTTCAGATGAAAGTATCTATGAAAATACAGTTTTTCAAGAATCAGTGAGATATGCATTAGAGTACAATAAACCAATGCATTTGATAGGGTTGCTCTCAGATGGCTGAGTACATGCGCATATTGACCATACTATCAATATGATAAAAGCATTGAGTAACCAATGAGTGCAAGAAATATATATTCATGCATTTACAGATTGACGCGATACGGATCCTAGATCTGGGAAATGATATATCGAAAAGTTGTTGCAAGCATGTAAAAAATATAGCGCGAAATTAGTTTCTGTAGTAGGGCGTTACTATGCGATGGACCGTGATAATCGTTGGGAAAGAGTTGAGGAAGCATATGAATTGCTTGCAAATTGAGTTGGTGAGCCATCAAGAGATATTCTCGCAACTATCCAAGCTAGATACGATGCAGGAGAAACTGATGAATTTTTGAAGCCGATTCTATGTGTAGATGCACATGATGAAGCAGTCGTGATTGATGATGGTGATGTAGTAATATGTATGAATTATCGTAGTGATAGAGCCAGAGAAATTACAAAAGTATTGACGCAAAGAAAGATTGAGTGATATGATATGGTGCCACTCGATATCGAATACGTATGTATGACTCCATATGATGAAACATTTCATGATGTAGAGATTATGTTCCCAAAAGATACATTGTCGCATACGCTTTGAGAAGTGCTATCAGATGCAGGGAAAACGCAATTGCGTGTAGCAGAGACAGAAAAATATCCACATGTAACATTCTTTTTCTCAGGTGGGAAAGAAGCTCAATTCCCAGGTGAAGACCGTATACTATGTCCATCACCAAAAGTTGCTACATACGATTTACAACCTTCTATGAGTGCTCCAGA
>JAYTKZ010000058.1:0-3154 GCA_043729885.1 bacterium | reverse complement strand
GTTTTTATACAACCGGAAAAGGGGGTTGAGAAAATAATGGAGTATGTGGAGAACGCTTCGCGTTAGGGAATAGGGACTAGTTACTAGGGACTAGTGGTGTTGTTATGTTGAGTAAATTTTTGTTATCGTTTGTCATCACGAGGGAGTGAAATGACCGTGGTGATCCATTGTGGATTGCTTCGCTATGCTAGCAATGACAGTGTTTGTTATTTACTGTGCTATAATTTTTCTAGCCTCCTTAATTATATATCATCTACTAACTTTCTTTGCTCTTGTCAGAGTGCTATCATTAATTTTCTTTTCGTATACATCTAGTGCTACTTTCCCTCAATTATATGGTGTATTGTCTTTTATTCACAACATTGAAAGAAGTTCAAGTGCTTGTTTTCAGTGTTTCTTTGAAGTAAATATCATTTTCTTTCCCCAAAAAGTACGACGAATACCAAATACATCATACAGGGGTGTACTCATGATATTGTTGTCACTAGCATTTTCTATCAAACGCTTTCCTCATTCATACATTTTCCCAGTAGCTGGATCGAAGATTGACCGATCAGCTTCTCATTGTTGCCAATTTGTCAGTCCATATGTAAGATCTACATTGAAGTAGATTGCTCATACAATAGTTGATTCATTTTTGAGAAATAAACTTAGTTGATCTAGCCAGGCATTTTTTTTCCAATCTTCTTTTCCAAAAAGTTCTTGAGATTTTTTTTGATTATATCACTCATTGTACCAAACACTAGTAGTACCAACTTCATCTACAAACATTGGCTTGCCGATTTTTTTAATTCTTTCTAGTGTTTGTCGTTGTCCATGAGATATAATTTCATAAGGCAGTTGCCATAAACGATTTGCATTTCCTTTTCATCGATTATAAAATGTGAATCACATAATATCTACAAACTCATCACCAGGGTAGTAGTCTTCAAATGTTGGGCATTTTAGCTTGTGTTTTTGAGCAGGGAAGCAAAACATTAACTTAGATGATTTATTTGGTCTAGTCTCGAATGTCGGTATATCCCAGCCATTTACTGACATATCAAAAAGTATATCTTCTTTTGTTAATCACACTTCTCTCGATATCTTCCATACGCGTTGTCGAGCTATTGCAAAGTTTTTTGGATCAGACGATCGAGGATATCGTCATCAGTTCATTTCATGCATTGTTCTAAATACAACTTTTATATGTAGCCCTTTTATTAATTCGAAAAATGATTTATACATTTCATCCGCTGCTCATGCAGCAACTTCTTTTGCAGTATTTGTAGGAGAAACAGTTATATGATATATTTTTTGTCTTCATAATTTTTCTGGAAGTTGTGCTACAGTATTATAAGCGTATTCATCTCGAGGATCAAAAATAAATGATACAAGTGGGAGATTAATATTGAGTTCTTTTTCTGTCCAAATAATATTTTGAATTGAATTATCTCGAGATTTTAGTCACAAAAAATATCAGTTTGTTACTGTTGATGAGAAAACGAATACTACTATAACTATATATCAGATGAGCTTTCTTAGCATATATCGGTATTAGTGAATTATGGGTAATTAGCAAGAAATAATATGAAGGTTTTAGAATTCATATGAGATCCTTCGCTGCGCTCAGGATGACAAGGTCGCCAGGATGACGAGAGTTATTTCCTTATTTCAATACAAATGGATTAAAATTAGTGTCTTTGTCGTAGACATCGGTTTTATCAGCTTTTTTCAAGTATTTTGTAACCCAGTATGTCATAGGAGTAAATGCTACTTCTATTAACACTTTAAATATATAATTAGATACAATTAATGTTCGTATTAATCAGTTATCAAATACTCATCCAAATGCTATTAGTATAAATATACTTGTATCAATAGCTTGTCATACAAGTGTAGAACTAATTGTTCTGACCCACAAATGTTTTCATTTCATCTTCACTTTAATCTTTGCTAGTATATATGAATTTGTAAATTCTCATGCAATATATGCAATAAGACTAGCAACAACTAATCTTGGTGTCAATCAAAGTATTTGCATATATGCATCTTGTCATCATCGAGTAGGATCAGCTGGCAAATATCATATAGCAATTATACTTACTGCCATAATGATATTGCACAAAAATCCTCATCGTATAATTTTTCTTGATTCTTTGTATCAGTATACTTCTGTAAGAATATCTCAAAAAATATAACTTAGTGGGAATAATATTGTTCCTCAATCAAACGTGAAAGGTCATAGTATTACAATTTTTGTTGATACAATATTTGATACTAGTAATACTGCTACAAAAAGCATTGCTATTAGAGTATTGTGACGCATTGAAATTTGATTAAATAAATGTGAATTATTTTACTTCTTTTTTTACCTGATCTATAAATGTATGGAGGAATTCTGTTCTTTGTTTTGCTAGTTCCTTCCCAGTAGTTGTAAGCATTCTATCTTGTACTTTCAAGAGTCTTTGAGCAAATAAGTCAAAACAGTATTTGAGTGGTTCTGGTTCTCTATGTTCACAAAATAAATCACTTTCAGAGAAAAATTGCCTTCACAATGTACCAGATGTACAAAATGTTCTCATCACAGCTATTGCTCATACAGATTCTAAGAAATCAGCATCTTGTAGTATTTGTGATTCTATAGTTTCATGTGGGAGGTTTTTGCTATACGAACAATGAGTAATCGCATATCATACTTTTTGTATTTTACTTGTAGGATATTCTTGTATCTTTTCTAGTAGTTTCATCGTCCAAACTGCACTTTCATTTGATGCATATTGTGCGCGAGGATCATCTTTTGGATAATTGATAATATCATGGAACAAAGCTGCTGGTAGCAATATTTCCATATCTCATCATTCTTTTTCTACTATTCTTTCACAATTCTTCAGTACTCTTATGCAATGTTGAATATCATGAGATGGGTCATGGTTATCAATATTCTTTTCTGCTTTTTCAAAAAGTAGCTTTTGAAGAGTAGTATAATCCATGAAGTATATATGAAAAGTAAAGATCGTATTACAAAAAAACTATATGCGTAAGTGTCATATAGTTATGAATACGATTAATATAAGCTTTTGTGACAAGGAAATTATAGTCCTACTTCTTGTTTGATATCTGCAAAGTAATTTGAAAAGTCAGAGTCACTTTGATATGTATCAGGGATTTTCTT
>JAYTKZ010000057.1:0-11248 GCA_043729885.1 bacterium | reverse complement strand
ACTTTCTCTTCAAGAATATTTCCTTGGACACCCACAATTGTTGTCTGATTCACTTGGTGCATTCAATGTTCTTGGTGCTGATATTATGGCTAAGTTCGATGCTGATATTAGAGTAACATCAGGTGGAAAAGCTGGTCAAGCTGATTCTATCAGATTAGCATTCGCAAGAGCTCTTGTTGAATGGAATCCTGAGTTGAGAACTCAACTTAAACCACATGAATTACTCAAAAGAGATCCTCGTGGTAAAGAAAGAAAAAAGCCAGGTTTGAAGAAAGCAAGAAAGGCTCCAAAATGGTCAAAGCGTTAAGATTCATATATTGTTATTATGTTATTTCATCCGTCATCCTAAGCATCGCACTCGTCATCCTGAGCGAAGCGAAGGATCTCGTGAATTATATATTGAAAAACTCTCCAATGACGGAGAGTTTTTTCTTACTTTTTTCTTTGATTTTTTCAGTAAAATTACTATAATACAATCATCATAAAAGATGGTCTCCAACCCCACATCGCTCACTGTCCCTGAAAGATGGACACAGATGTGGTTTTTTTGTACTCTAAAATTACTTATATAAAAAACCCCGCTTTAGCAGGGTTGAAAAAGATTCTATCTAGAATTATTCTAAATTACTTTTTTGGGAACCGGTTTATACACTCATTCATTGATATTTACTAACTCATCAAATAGTACGCATTGGTAATAATTCATCTGGACTATGCCAGTCAATACCTCCTGTTTCCATATCCTCATCATCATATCTCCATAGTTTTAGATGTCTTCATTGAGCATCTTTGGCACCAGTATAGATATATGCCATACCATTTTCATATGCTTCACCTTGCCCTCTAGAGTATGCTGCAACTGGTACATCCAAGAGTAAACTAAGTTGATATCATGCTGTATTTGGTTTTCATTCTACATAATCTTGATCTGGCATTAGATTTACCATTTGTTCAAGCATATCTTTCGTGATTTCTGACCCTTTTGGAATATAATTACCTCATAACTTACCATATGACATACCATTGTGGGTTTCTAGTGAACCTGGAACTTCTTTATCAATAAGAAGGTTTTTTCTCGCGATGGGGACTATAGTTTCTTGCCCATTTACAGTGAGTTTAAACTCGAAGTGATCATTATAAACTTTCACATGATTAAAAATTTTTTTCTGTGCATCACCATCAGCATTCTTGAAGATAGATTGGAATCAAGAGGGGAGATTATTAAGATACTTATCTCATTCCATCATCATATTACCTACTTCATATCCCATTTTATTATTGAATGCTTCTAAATTTTTTACTACATCTTTTAGATCTTCTTTGTTAAAATTGTTATCTTGAGATCATTCTGATCATTGGAATTTTTCAGCAAGATCTTTTGGGAATTCTGTGAATTTTTTTTCAGTGTTATCTTGTTTTTGATTGTTTCATGTTTCTGCCATGTTAATTTAATTAATAATAAATATTTATATTATTATACACTTTAATATTATTTTGTCAACTTTTTTGCATATTTAAATATATTATAGCCCAATACTAACTGATAACAACATTTATTTTCAATACAAAAAAAGCACCCCTAAGAGTGCCTTGAAAACGATTCTATGTCTAATTCTCTTATACTTCTTTATGCAATTGTATGTAAGATTATTCTAGATTCTTTTTTCTGGAAACTGATTACTCAGCGTCGTGACCTCCTGCAAGTTGAACTTGTTCAGCTTGAGGACCTTTTCTTCCCATACCTTCAGTAAATGTTACTGTAGTCCCTTCTTCAAGAGATTCTGGGTTTGTTCCTTCCGCTACGTTAGTAATGTGGAAGAATAATTCTTGACCAGCGTCAGTTTTGATGAATCCAAAACCTTTTGGTGCGTTGTAGAATTTGATTTGTCCTTGCATGTTGTGTTGTGTATAATAGTATAAATTTGGAAATGAAATTCCAATGCGTTCATTATACGGTATTTCTGAAAAATTGTAAGAGAAAATGCAAAGATTTTTATTAGCAGTAGTATGAGGTGTCTCTCGAAATATAGGTATATCTACATTGACATCCTGCAAACTATTCTTGTATTTCGTTCCATAGGAACGACCCGGCGTATGCCGGGAAATGCGGACGAGGTTCGGAGTAAATGCATGGATCCCGGGTCAAGCCCGGGATGACAAGATGACCATTGGCAATGACAAAATTACGGAATTACAAAATGACATGGTATAGCAAAACCGTCATTCTGTCTTTTTGTCATTCCGTAATTAAGTAAAGATAATTTGTCTCTCTTGATAAATATGCCACAATCTCTATACACATATTGTTTTAATACTATTCGGCGGCTATGATATTAAAGGACCTAGTACTCTTTGGAGCACAATGATCAGGGAAATGAACACAAGCTAAGTTATTGGAAGAACATTTTTTGGGACAATATAGATATTTTGAATCAGGTGCAATTTTGCGTGCACTCTCAACAACAGATAATCCAATTGGGAACTATGTAAAAGGGTTTATGGATAAGGGACAAATGATTGATAATGGATTAGTGGTAGCGTTATTTGATGCGTTTTATGTAACGTTGCAAGCTGATCAAGCTATGATGGTGGATGGATTCCCGAGAAATGTACCACAAATGCACTCGTTCTTGGATAGAATGTATCGTAATAAGCGTGAAATGATTGGTATTTGGATTGATGTACCAAAGGAGCTAGCGATTGAGCGTGCTATGAAAAGAGGGCGTCCAGACGATACTCGTGAAAGTGTAGAAAAACGTATTAATACATATTATGAACAAACTATGCCTACCATAGATTATTTTCTTCACTTTGGGAAGTTGGTTAAAATAGATGGGACAAAGACTCCAGAAGAGGTTCACCAAGAGATTATGAAGGAGTTACGTGCTGGACTTGGGAAGTAATTTTGTCACAGAAAGGGGACGAATTCGTATACTATAGCACTACGTGCTAGGGATTAGGGAATGGGTACTAGGGACTAGCATTGATATATAGGTTAGATGTTTTACTATTCTTATGATTTTCGATTATGATGAAAAAAACTCTTCTCGTGACAGCTATTGTAGCTGCATTATCATTGACACCTGCATTTGCTGCAGATACTAATTGGGATCCAACACTTCATCAAGCACAATCATGTGCTGAAGTTGAAACAGTACTCAATGATTATTTGAAAAGTCGTTATCAAGCGGGAATGTTTTATCCAATGAGAGGAGGAGGGATGATGGAAGATGCAGTTTCTGCGCCATCAGCATCTAACTGAGTTTCTAAATGAGATGCATGAATGGGTGGAGGATGATGAAATGATTTTTCTACAACAAATGTACAGAAAGAGTGAGTAGATGAACCAGATATTATTAAAACAAATGGGACATATATATATTACCTTGATCAATCGAAGGGAATTTTGCGTATCTTGGATGCAAAAAATCAGAAAGAAATTTCGTCAATTGTATTGCCAAAAGATTATTGGAATGCACAATTATTGATTAACTGAAATAAATTAATTCTAGTAGGATCAAAGAGTTTGCCATATATACAAGCTAGAGTTGATGCATCGTTTGTCGCTCGTGATCAACAAGCGTTGATAGCAGTATATTCTATCGCTCAAGCTACACCAAAATTGATTCAAGCATATACGTTTGATGGATACTTGCAAGATACAAGAATTGTAGATAATAATTTAGTATTGGTATCTACTCAATCACTAAGTCGATGACCTGTTTATAAGATGGCGAATGTTGGTAGTACACCAGCTATAGATACTTCGAAAATTTCTCTAAAAGCACAAGATATTTTGCCAAAATGGAGTACACTAACATATGCGACAATTAAAAGTGCTAATTGAAAAAGCAGAGTAGTAACTCGTAAAAAAACATTGGCTATAGATTGTTCACAATTGTTGTATAAGAAACCTGATCCATTACAAAAAAACTCACAATATTATGGATGAGAATCATTGACGACAATTGTTCGTTTGCCGTTAAATACTGATGCTAAGCCACAAATTAAGACAATTATGTGAAATAGTTCACAAATTCATGTAAGTAATAAATCAATCTATTTAACATCGCCAACATATATGCGACAACCGTTTGTATGTCCAATGAATGCAATGTGTATGCCATGGAGAGGAGAAGGACAATATACTACAATTTATGGATTTGGATTAGATGGATTGAAATATAATTATGCAACAGTAGTGAATTGAAATACACGAAATCAATATAGTATGGATGAAAATGCTGATTGAAAATTTAGAATTGTAACATCAAATTGGACTGATTGAAAAAATAATTCAAATGTATTTATAGTTGGATCTGATGGGAAAGTATCAGGTAAATTAGAAAATATTGCTCCAGGTGAACAATTTTATGGAGTGAGATTTATTGGAAATTATTTGTATTTGGTAACATATAGACAAATTGATCCGTTGTTTGTAATTGATACAACAGATGCGACAAAACCAGCTATTGTTGGTGAGTTAAAGATGCCATGATATAGCACATACTTACACCCATATGGAGCATTGAAAGATGGAGTACAATATTTGATTGGACTTGGATATGAAACAAAAATTTCTCCTGAATGACGAGAACAACAAGTATGAATTAAATTAGATTTATACAAAGTAAATTTTGCTAAAAAAGATACAAAGTGAAATGTAGATGTTTCACAAGTATGGACAAGAACATTGTGACAAGCATGAAGTCAAACTGAAGCATTGAGTAATCCAAGAATGTTTGTATTTAATCAAACTACAAAAGAACTTGTATTGCCAATCGTATTAGCCGAAACTAAGAAAGTACAATCATGTAATATAGTATATGATATGGATGGGAAAGAAATTAGAAAAGATTGTTATCCATATGATCAAGCAGTAACAACATTTGCTGGGGTAAAAGCATGGACACTATGAATGGATGCGGCATTTGAAACAATATCTGTAGACTACAAGAGTATTTTGAAAAATCCATACCCAGGTGATATGGTGAAACCAATGGAAGGTGATGCAGTATCAAATTCGGTTGCTACATTTGTTGATCCTCGATGGTTTAGCGCTTTGCAATCAAGAGTTGGCTACAATGGTAGTCAGTATTATTTCATAGGAAATCAATTTGCTAACTTCTTTACGAAAGCAGATCAAAAGGGGGTGATGGTGGAGTTTAAATAATGAGTAGTTGCACTTGTCATCCCGGGCTTGACCCGGGATCCAGACCCCGCATCAAGTGCGGGGTGACAGTGTGTTTGCATTATGAATCGTGATTACTATACACAATATATGACAATCCAATTTACCGAAACCGATAAATACTACTTCGTTCGAAAACCACATGGGATACCAACTACGTTTGGATCTCAGTTTTCGTATGTAGAAAAAATTGTGTCTGAAAACCCACCATTTTTTGCGTCATTGACGCAGCACTTTAGTGCGGATGAAGAGTATGGGCTGTTGAATAGGTTAGACAATGATACTGCAGGGTTTCTGTATTTCGCAAAAACAAAAAATATTAAAAAAGAGTATAAGAAATTACAGGATGAGCAGATGATTAATAAACTGTATATTGCTAACTTGGAAGGGAGAGTGGATGTAGAGAGGACGGCGGAGAAGCATGAGGAATTAAGAGTTACTGAGTTTTATCTACGTCATCCTGAGTGAAATGAAGGATCTCGTCAAAAAACTAGTATACCATGAGATTCTTCGGCTTTGCCTCAGAATGACGGGAGTATTATAAACTATGCACTATGAACTATAAACTTATCTCAACAAGAGATAGACTCTATTACAAATGTATTCAAGTGACATACCAAATGACTAGTAATTACCTATCCAATCATGCATCACATCCATGATGATATTCGTATGGTCGCAATCAGAATTCCAAAGGATTACAATAAATGACGTGGTGAAAAGCATCGTGTAGAGACAACCTTATTCCCAATACAATATAACGAAGAGGATAATACGACATTGTGTTTGATAACGATTCATCAAGGTATAAGACATCAAATTCGCGTGCATTGCGATTCAGTATGATATCCGGTTGCGAAAGATAAGTTGTATGGTAAATGGGGTGGGGGATGAGACTTGCAGTTGTGGAGTATTGGTATACTATAATGACATAATTGCAGAATGACAAAATGACACAATAAACATATAGGTATGGGAATTCTATGGGGTAATTCATTTTTCTAATCCCTAGTCCCTAGTAACTAGTCCCTGATATCTTTGTCCTCTTGCAATTCGTTTATTCTTAGCTATAACAATTACAATTTAGTATTTTTACGTACTCTCATGAAAAAAAACCTCAAGCAAATTCTTATTGCACTTTTAATAGTAGCAGTATTGGTATGAATATGATTTCTTTTGAAAAAATATAACAAGGATCAAGCAAATCCAGCTTTGTTTACAAGTCCTGATGGTTCATTTTCTACTATATTGCCAAAAGCATGGGACGCACAAATTGCTGATGCAAGCAAGTGAGCAATTGTTGTAACATTTGTAACTGACAGCATTCAAACAACATCTAATAACAAACCTTATATCAATATTGCTAAGTGAGCATTTTCTGGTGATCTAGAAACTGTATATGCTGAGACAAAAGTTAAATACAGCAAAGTATTTAGAAAGTTACAAATAGTACAAGAAGCTGAACTACAAATATGATCAGATGTAGGTAAGAAACTTATTTTTGATGGGACATTGGGAGGTAAATTAACTCGTTATGCAGTGGTTATAGCAACACATAATTGAGTAGTATATACTGTGACTGCTTCATCTGCAATAAATGATTTTGATAAACTACACCCAGTCATTGATTGACTTATTAAAGAATGGAAGTTTTTACAATAATATAATTGCTTTTTAGCTATTTATTAACCTTCTTACATGAAAAAAATCTTAGTTGTTTTGGCTGCATGTTTACCGATTGTATGTATCCCAGTAGTTACTAACGCGTGGTCTACTCAAATGATTTCTCAAAGATCTGCAGTAAATGGGATTTTACCTCCGAGTTCATTTATTCCTGTTGCACCTGGTAATCAAGTACCATTGAATCCATCTGCGTGAATGAATTGAAGAAGCTTAACACAATTCATTAGATCACTAGATGGAAGATATATTGTTTTCCATTCTAATGCATCTAATGGAATTCCTAATCAAAATAATACTTATTATGACCCCTATTATATGCAAAATATGACTTATGATATGATTTATTATAGAGATACAAAATTGTGAATTACAAGTGGAGTTACCCTCAACCCAGATTGAAACCCTTGAACATGAAATCGATGGTGATCGTATGCAATAGGTATGTCTGCAAATGGAAGGTATGTATTTTTCCAAAGTACTGATATTGACTTAGTAAAGCCTGACGTACCACTAACTAACCAACATGCATATGTAAGAGATATGTGGAGTGGTACGACCACTATAGTGAATACTTCTGCTACTTGAGTTCGTTCAAATTGATTTGCGAGAGTTGCATACATAACTCCTGATGGAAGATATGTTGTATTTGAAGATCGTGCAACTAATCTTGTCCCATGAGATAATTTAAATACTAATGATTATTTTCTCAAGGATTTGCAGACGAATGAAATAAAACTCATTTCGATAGCAAATTCTTGACCTCAACAAGGGCCAAATAAACTTGGGCAATTTCTTGGGTTAAGTCAAGATGTAAGATATGCTTTATTTAGTTCTGCAGCAACTAATCTTGTGCCATGAGATACAAATTGAGTTAATGATGTTTTTCTAAGAGATATGGTAAATAATACAACGACAAGAATAAGCGTATCTGCACAATGAAATCAATTAACACAACAATCTCATTTCATTCAACGTACTAATGCTATGTCAGATAATGGAAGATATGTGATTTTCAATACTACAGATGCAAATGTGATTCCAGGTAGTAATGATACAAACTGATGACGAGATGCGTTTCGACTGGATACTACTACAAATACTTTGAAGGCAATAAATACTACCCTAACATGAAAAATTTGAAATGGTTCTATGTGGCCTACTTGAATGACGCCAGATTGACGTTATGTATATTTTACCTCTACTGCTAGTGATTTGGTATCAAAGGATACAAACTGAGTTCAAGATGTCTTTGTAAGAGATATGCAGAAGAATATCACTACAAGAATTAGCTTATCTAGTACATGAGGTCAACTTGCAATAGGTTCGAGTGCACCGATGAATTGAATTACTCCAAACGCAAATAGTGTGCTTTTCTCAACTAATGCAAACAATGTAGTATCTGGTGATACTAATTGATTTACTGATTTATTTATTAGACATAGACTATTAAAGAGTACTACTGCAGTTTCAACAGATAGTTATTGAAATATCGGTAATAATACTACATCTCAACCTTGGTGAGAGATGTCTAAAAATGGAAGATATGTTTGGTTTTTATCATCAGCAAATAATCTTGTCTCAGGGGATACTAATTGATTTGATGATGTATTTGTGAAAGATGTACGAGATTATCTACTTTATTCAGATTTGGGTGGAGCATATTTATTCTATTATCCTCATTGACTCACATATAAAAGAACAACTGCTTGATCTGTGTTAGTGTCACTTACAAGTGCAAAATGAAATGTATTTGATCAGATATCACCATTAATTACTGTATCTAAATCGATTTATGCGACAAATATTTTTATGAATACTGCATTAGATCAATTAATTACAGATACGACAACTAAATTTACAAGGTTATCTAGAAATACTCTAGTTGTATCTCAACAAATAGAACAATTAGCTGATGGTACTCCAGTAAAACAATTACACTTTACAGGTAGATTTTGACGTCTAAATAAAACATTTATTGTAACATTTATCAAGAGAGGAGTAGAAATTTATGTTGTTACAGCTTCATCTGATGCTATATATGGTGATGAATTAAATGGTATAGTAGATGTTGTTATTGAAACATGGAAATTTAATAGGCCAGAATTGAGTTGTGATTGATGTGCATATGGTACATGAAGTTGATGACCTGGTGGAAAATAGAATAATTATTTTATATTATTCATATAAAATTCTAAACGAGAAATTTTTTCATCATATGATCGATCAATGAGACTGAGAAGTCTCATTTTTCGTATTGCAATTTTTGTGATAGTAGGAGCATATTCTCGTTTTCGTGGATAGTTTTTTTGAAGATATTCTCTTTTCTTTTTGAGAAATGATTGTTTGATAGTTTCCTGATTTGTAGATTGTTGAGTGGTAGAATTAGGGATTGGAGTATTGAAATTATATGTTGGAATTCATTCTACTATAGTACGTTTGATAATTCATTTATATGCTGGTGGTAGGATAATGCTTTGTCACATTGCTAGGTTTATGAGTACTGGTTCAGTTGTTTGAATTTCAATAGATTGTTCAGTTAGTAGTGGGAATCATGTACGATTACATATATCATTCATTGTGATACTCATTGTATCTATAGCTATATTTCCTTTGATAGATGTGTCACATACGATTGTTGGTACTTCTCAAGCATAAAATGAATTGAGAGATGCGTTGTAGGTATAGACTGGTATAATTGAAAAGACAAATCATAATGCTGTAATAATACTCAACACTCATCATACAAATCACATCCATTTTTGATTCCATCAAATCCATAGTCACATAGTGATGCTTGATATTGCTCATAGTACTCACACATATATATCTATTCCCAATATACTAATACAAAAAATTAACCGGAATACGGCTATAAATATGGCTCAAAATAGGGTGTTGGTTTGGAAATTAGACATGGTGGCGCTGCGCGCAGGTAAAAGGGACTAGGGACTAGGGATTATTTCGTTCCGTAGGAACGACCCGGCTGAGGCCGGGAGGTACGAGCATTGGGTGTTATATGATTTTAGCAACCCATTGCGCATACGCTTCATTAACATCTTCTGGCTTTATTCGAAGCATTTCTGGTATATCATAAGGGTGATTTTTAGCAAAGTATCATGTGATCTTAGTTTTATTTTCTTCTGGGAGTTTGATCAAAAGAATCTTTTCCTCTGATTGTGTCAATTTTTCATCTCGCATATAATACGATTTTACATACTGAATTCTTTGTACGCATGCAGCCATCTTGCCTTTTACAAGTCATAGGATAAATTTTTTGAGTTCGCGAGGCTTGTTTGGGTATGTAGTAAGGAGGATGAGCATGGGAATTAAGAATTAAGAATTAAGAATTGTCATTTCGACCGAGTGGAGAAATCTTTTAAAAGATCTCTCGACTTCACTTTGTTTCGCTCGAGATGACAAACAGACAGTATTTTTCTCAGATTGCAAACGGTTTTTGGATAGATATACTTGCTTAACTTACATTCCTATACTGAAAATGACCCAAAAGAAAAGAGCTTGATGGATGATTTATGGATTGCGTCTTTTTAGACCAGTGATTCATGCATGACTCTTAGCTTGGATATTTCGAATGGCATACTCGTTACGTCAACAAACAGACTTAATTCCATGAATTCAGTTACAAATTCCATATATCAATATAAATGATCTAATTGTTTTTGCTTCAATAAGTATTGTAATATTTATCGTAGTACAGTTTATTTCACAGGTATATAAACTATCACAACCGCTTCATGGATACTATCCTCATTTCTTCAAATGATGGTTTTTGTGGGTCGTTTGTATGACTTTCTTGGCGTTATTCGGTGAATGATTCTTGTTTGGACAGTGAATTTCTCGTTTCATTATTTTGTTTTCTGCGTGAGCGTGTTTGATTATCTTATCGTTATTTGATCAATTTTGGAATCACTTAAATAGTAGAGTAGAAATCCGTAATCCATATAGGATATTAGCAATTTATGAAACGAGTGAATTATTGAATCAGTTTTTGGATGAATTTGAGGATTATGCAATTTATGATATTAGAGCAATTACTTTTGAAGAATATGATTCATCTCGCTCATGGGATAATATAGATATAGTTGTAGCTTTGTGAGCTCAAGATCAAAATCTTCTCCAAACTATTGCAGATCATGCTCGTATCCATGGGAAATCATTGTATCATGTCCCAGAAAGTTATTTTCTGGAGGATTTGGTGTCTACAAGCTCTCGTTTGTGACCAATAGTAGCATTGGAGTATAAACCATCACCACTTGATGGTTGGTTTCGTGTATTAAAGCGTCTTTTTGATTTTTGAGCTGCAACTTTGGCAATTATTCTTTTATCACCTCTTTTTCTTTTGGTTTCAATAGCAAT
>JAYTKZ010000056.1:0-3962 GCA_043729885.1 bacterium | reverse complement strand
CACTGATAAACAATGAGAAAAACATGAAATCTATAGTGAAAGTATTGCAGAAGCAGAAGAGAAAGAAAGACAACTTATAGCGTTGAAAGGGAAGTTGTTTGAAGAGGAAGAGATGGAAATGGCTGCTTAATAGGAGTTAGTAGATAGAAATATAAATATTTATATAATGAGAATATTCATGACGAAAAAAAATAATCGTACAGTACACCATCCAAGAGTTATATTAGAGTGAAAAAATATCCCTACATTAGATATATTCTATAGTTTGATAGCTACAAAACTTCGTTTTCCAGAGTCATTTGGAAGAAGTTTTGATGCTCTGACTGAATGTTTACGTGATAGTGAAAAAGCTACTATAACAATTTATCATCGAGACGATTTTTTACGTAAAGAAACACCAGAAGATAAAGCTATTCTAGAGAAAATATGTAATGATGCAGAGTCAGTAAAATGGATTAAGAAATAATCATCTACTAATCCCTAGCTACTATATTCGCACAATTCTAACCATCTTGTTTCCTTAGTACCAAGTGCATTTACTAGCGTGTCCATTTCTTTTCAAAGTTTTTTCATATCGTCTAATCAGACTGTTTGATGTTGGAAAATGAAATTAATTTCATCGACTCTTTTTTCCAGTACTGTAATTTCTTTTCATAGTTGTTCAAACTCATGTTTCTCTTGGAAAGTGAGTTTTTTCTTTTGTACGACAACTGGTTCGTTTGCCAAAGCAACAACCTCTTTGGCTTTCTTTTCTTGTTTTTTGATTCATTGATCAAGCTGTGCTTTGTGTTGTGTATAGGCACTATATGTTCACCAAAAATCTGTTACAATACCATCTCATGTAAACGAAAACAGATGATCAACTATCTTGTCCATAAAATATCTATCATGTGAAATGACAAGTAAACATCCTGTATATTCTAGCAAGAAATCTTCTAGAATTGAAAGTGTGACTAAATCTAAATCATTAGTCGGTTCATCGAGAATCAAGAAATTTGGGTGCTTGATAAGGACAAGTAATAGATGTAATCTTCTTTTTTCTCCACCACTGAGTGAATGAGCTGATACTTGTTGCATAGGTGCAGAAAACAAGAATCTTTCTAACAACTGTTTAGCTGTTATTTTTGTTTTTCCAAGCTGGATAAATGGCGCAGCTTCTGTTACTAAATCTAT
Organism: bacterium; assembly: GCA_043729885.1. Taxonomy (GTDB): domain Bacteria; phylum Patescibacteriota; class Gracilibacteria; order Absconditabacterales; family Absconditicoccaceae; genus JBDHUW01. The sequence goes on along the minus strand of JAYTKZ010000056.1, from coordinate 2,789 downwards.
CACTCTTTTGTCAGTATTGAATTTGATATCTTTTTGTTGGTAATGTCCGATAACTACTTTTTCACCGATTTGAATATCGCCACTATCTGGTTGTTCATCTCATGTGAGGATATTTACGAATGTCGATTTTCATACTCAATTCTTCCCAATAATTCATACTCTTTCTCATTCTTTGAAATCATGCGAAAAATCTTTGAGAATAATTTTGTCCCCAAATGACTTTTTCATATGATGGATTTTAATTATTTTAGAACCGAGCCTGCGAGTTTCTACTGACAAAGTCAGTTTCTTCGCCGCTTGTTGTAGTATCGCTTTTGAATCAAAATATTCGTCATCTATCCCATCAAATTTCTTTTCCCTACTAATAGATTTTGTTCATCTTCATCTTGGTGCTTTCTTAACCCGTTCTAACTCTTTTCTCCACAGCTGTTTCATATGGTGCAAGGCTCTTTGTTCAAGTGCTTCGCGTTCTGCTTTTTTCTCCAAGTATGATTCGTAATTTCCAGAGTAATAATACATTTTTCATCTCGCAAGTTCGATGATATCAGTACACACACCATCGAGAAAGTAACGATCATGCGTCACCATGAGAAGTGTCAGATGCGACTGCGATAGATATCTTTCTAACCATTCAATCATATCAACATCGAGATGATTTGTAGGCTCATCGAGTATCAAGAAATCCGGCTCATCAAGCAGCGCTTTGGCCAATGCCACACGCTTTGCTTCTCATCATGAAAGTGATCACATCGTTTGTTCAAGCAGTGGTGTGAGTTGAAGTTTTGATATAATAGTTTTTACTTGTACCTCATACTCCCAAGCATTCGCTTCCTCAATTTGGATGAGAATTTGTTGCATCGCATCATTGTCAGTATCAGGATGAATGAGCATTTGTTCATACTTCCTAATCAGCTGGCCAAGTTCATGATCATGACGAAACAAAGCATCGAGCACTGACATCTTTGGATCAACTTCAAATGTCTGTGAGAGGAATCACACACGAATTTGTTTGCTCATGATAACTTCTCATTGTGTTGCATCCAGTTGCCCCATAATAATTTTGAGGAGAGTGGATTTTCATGCACCATTTTGCGCTACCAACCCAACTTTCTGTCCTTTGCTAATAGAAAAATCCACACCGTCGAGGAGTGGTTTCATTGTGAATGTTTTGTGGATGTTTTTAGCGTGGAGGTAGAGCATTGATTAGTTTACTATATGGGTTTAGTATGTTGTATCAAGGTAGAATATACTGGTAGCAGTTAGTAGTCAGTAGCTAGTAGTTAGTGGTTTTGTCTTTATTCTTTCCTAGTTTATTCTTTGTTTTCTTGATAGTGATTTCGTATAGAATCGAGGATTTTATATTTGATTTTATAGCAATGAAAACAAACACATTACATGTTATGGGAGTTAATATTAGTTTTTATAAAATAAAACAAGAAGACTATATAAGTTTAACTGATATGGTTAAAAAGAATTGAGATGAAGCAATGATTTATAGTTGGTTGAGAAATAGAAATACACTTGAATTTATATGATCATGGGAAGAATTATATAATTCAGATTTTAAAGGTAACGAATTCGAGACCTTTAACATGAGATTCTTCGCTGTCACTTCGTTCTGATCAGAATGACAAAATCATCAAGGGTTTTATCTTTAATTTTATAGCAATGAAAATAGTATATATAGATGCGCAGAATGTACATAGATGTGTACAAGATGCTTGATGGCTTATTGATCGAAGTAAGTTTTATTCCTATATTAAAGAAAAATGCTCTCCTGATGTAATATATTATGCAGTGTGATATATTAAGACTAATCAAGCTTTCTACGATCAATTACAGGAAATTTGATTTACCATGTTGTATAAGGAAACAATTATTTTGCCTAATTGAAAAGTAAAATGAAATGTGGATATTGATATTGCTATTAGAACAGTATCTGACGTGTATGAAGCTTGATTACAGGTAGCTCATTTTGTAACTAATGATTGAGACTATAATACACTCATACAATATTGTAAAGATAGAGAGTTGTTGTGATATATGATCTTTCCATATGCAAGTCATGCATCAAGACTCCTTACAAAATATACTCATAGAATTATTGATATGCAGAGAATAAGACATATTGTAGAAAAACAAAAAGACCTAGCTATAGAGGCATAGGTCTTTTTAGGATGTATTATATGCACGATGACATAAACTACACCCCTCGTCGAACATTATCATCATAATGATTTTCTTTACAATTGCAACAATTTTACTAAGAAAAAACCATGACAAACTCTCCTCGTAATTAGTAATTAGTAATTAGTAATTAGTAATTGAGAACATCTAGTAATACATGATCCCCGGGTCAAGCCCGAGGATGACAGGGAGAGCTCAGAATGACAAGCAAAGCAAAGCACTTCACTTCACTTCCTCTTGTAATCCCTCCACACATCCCTATATCACAGTCATATGTATCCAATCTAGTCAAAGCAGAGAGGTGCATGTAAAACTATATCAAGAGTAAGCGGAGAGATAAAGGCTCGTTTGTACGCTTCAGCAACCTGTTACGAAAGTAGCAAGGTGCTTCTTCCTTCCATGAAAGTGGAAAGATATACAGATACATCGCGCGTCCTATCTCTATAATCTTGAAACTTTCCCACCGGAAGTTTTATTTTTTTTATGAAAAAAATGTCACATTACCTAACGTCTGAATCAGTTACTCCAGGACATCCTGACAAACTTTGTGATCGTATCTCTGATGCGGTATTGGATGCTTGCTTTGCACAAGACCCTACATC
>JAYTKZ010000055.1:0-11218 GCA_043729885.1 bacterium | reverse complement strand
ATAGCAAATCTGAAATCACCGATAACGATGAATTTTATTGCAGTAAATTCAAATACTCCAGTCGTTTCAAAGATATACTTTATTCCGAACCCCAAACTTTCATTCTCATAAGTTGTATTAACTAATGGAAATATTTTCTTTTCAGTATACGAGTATTCAATTCCTGCACCGGCTAAAAAGATTGACTTTTTATGAACTCTTGTTACCATACCACCTTCTGCAAGTATTGCGCTACTTACAGTATTTGGAGCAAACCGAGCACCATATTCAACAGCTCCATACCATCCAAGTTTTTCTTTTTTCCCAATCGAAACATAATTGATTTCAACTTGACCTCCCCATGAAGACTCATTTTTTTCTGTTTTAGTGTTTTGCTGGGCATATATTACTGTTGGAGTAATAATGATTACAAAAATCACAATTAATAGCTTTTTCATATAATTGTTTTATTTTGGTGTAATGGCATCATATGTATTTTTACTTGCTAGTCAATGTATTCTAAAATTTTCTATAATTAAAAAAACTCAGCTGGCAAAAACCAACTGAGCGTAATAAATCATTATTAATATCTTAGAGACCGCAAATACTGCAGTCATCTCTTTTTTTTGTACTTCCACCATTGGTTTTACCAAAGCGGAATGTTAATTTCGCACCTATAACAGTGCAATCATAATCGGTTAGGTAGAAACCACCTATACCAACTATGTTTTGCCCTGGGAAGATACTTATCGCCACCTCATAGTTATTACTATATCCCTTAAACTGGGAGAATAGTAACTTACCAGATAGTGACACTATTGGCGTATTGAATTTCGCCATAGCATAAGGTTGTCCTCGTTCATAGGTCAAATTTTGCTCGTAACCTCCACCTACGAGTAAGTGGATACCTTCGGCAAATGTAGCGCCGATTAGTATATTTCCACCTACTATATGGGTTTTTGTTAATAGCTCCTTTTCAGTCAGGAACTTATACTCAATAGTTCCACCATAGGCGAAACCATTTCCACCAATTGCAGCTATTTCACCACCTAATCCATAGCGTTGGATTTTGGTAGGTTCTTGTGCAGATGTTATAGCTACAACAAGCAGGAGAGTAAATACTCCAATTATTTTTTTTATCATTTTTATGATTATTTTGTTTATTTAGAATTTACATCCTAACTTTTTTTTGCTGCTAGGTTGTTTTGTGTCATAATTTCCACTACCACTCCAGAGACGCAATACAATCTTTCCTCCCAAAATTACACTCTCATAATCGGTTAATCTATATACACCGATCCCAAGTGCTCCTTGAGTTGGGAACATTGTAATTGCAACTTCATAGTTTGCATTGTAATTTGCAGACTGTGAGAACAAATACTTACCAGAAACGGATAATACTGGCGTATTTATAATCATTTTCGCATATGATTGCCCCCTATGGTGATTTAGGTCTTGTTCATACCCACCACCAACAAGAATATGGCCTTCGCCAACTGCAGCACCAATGGTTATATTCCCACCGATGATGTGATATTGGCAGTATCCTTGTTTATCAAAGATGTATTTATGATCCATGTTTACTGCAATAGCCAGTTTATTACTGGTAATAGCGATAAACTCATCACCAATACTGTACCGTTGGGCTTTTGTAGTCCCAGAAGTATGGTATTGACCTGATGAATAGGTAGTTGCTATAATACAAATGCAGATAATTGTTAACAGTGTCTTTTTCATTTTGTTTATTTTATTTTAGGTTCTAATTTTAATTTCTCAACTATCCATGCAGGCATATCTTCGTCGCTTTGTTGAGTTAATCTATCTGGAAATGACATTCCAAATGATACACAATATACAATTAATTCATCAAAAGTCATATTTGCATATTGATTAATCATTTCCTGATCAATAATATCACATGGACAATGCTCATCGTGACCACCTATTGGATTACCATTGGGTGGTGGCACAAATGTATAACACCAACAGTATGCTTTACGTTGTGTTACATATAACCATCTTTTTTGAAATGACGGTATAAAGCAAACAACATTACACCATTCAGATCCATAGATATTTAATACAATAGGTACTCCCTTAGGTCTTTTCTTTGTACTAAAGAAATCATTTACTTTACTATAAAGAGAGCCGATTCCCGGAATCTTTTTAATAAACCTATCTATCTGATCATCATAAGGTGCAATTAGGACACCTATAATAAAGAGTCCAATAAGTTCTGATACAAATGCATAGAAGTAGTATTCAAGATTGCTATTGAATAGGCTCTGAGGAAAGAACCAATGGTAAGGATAGTAGATAAAATCAAGGAATTTTACTACTATATAATCTGATAAGAGAAATGTTATAATCATTGGAATTATAACAAAGAATCCCAACATCACTTTAGTTTTGCTACTTAGATAGTATTTTTTCATATAATTTGATTTTCGTATTTTTAATGTTAATGATGACAATATACTAATTATACATATAATATATAATTAGTCAATAGTAGATGGATATTATTTCTACATTCCTATTCAAGTCAGGAATGACATATTTTGAGTGAAATATAACAATAGAAATTACTTTAAATATAAAAAAACCCAATCCTACGATTGAGTCTTATTAAGTAATCATATGTGGTTACGCACCGATTTGTGATCCAATGTTTTGCAACATGTTATCAGCAAACCACGCAAGGTCCATAAGTACTGTGAACGCGAATACACCGAATAGAATTACCAATGCAAGGCGATCCTTGTTTGGAGTTTCTTTGTGTACGTGTCTTAGTGCTTTTCTCATGTGTATTTGTTTATTAAGGATAAATACGTATATATTATAACACATTTTAGTATAATTGTCAAATATTTACCCCCTTTTTTATTGTTAGTATAAAAATCTTGCTTTTGAAGCCATTTTTCTTACATAGAATATATGCGTTAAAATCATATTTTTCTCTCAAAAAGTCGATAATTTGATAGAAAATCATATATTTTTCCATATATTGGCACTACATATAGTAAAATTTATTATTTCATTATACAATGAGTTCAGACCCTAAAATAGTTATTAAAACTCCTGAGCAAATAGCATATATTCGTGAAGCAGGAAAACATCTCACTGAGATGCTTTTGTTATTGAGAGACTTAGTTAAACCTTGAGTTACATTGTTAGAACTTGAATCAGCAGCAGCAGATTATCTTAAAAAAAATAATGTAAAAGGCACATTTATATGACATCATGGATATAAGCACAACTTGTGTCTTTCAGTAAATGATTGTGTGGTACATGGAATCCCAGATAGATATATCCTAAAAGATTGAGATTTGTTAAAAATTGATGCTTGAGTAACATACAAATGATTAATTGCAGATTCAGCTATCTCAATAGTTGTTTGATGAAATGATAAAAATATTGATGCAGCTCGTTTAATTGAAGCAACAAAATGAGCACTAGATACATGACTCAAATTTATTAAACCTTGAAAATCTATATATGATTTCTGATATGCAGTAGAGCAGTATGTGAAATCAAAATGATGTACTATAATCAAAAATTTAACTGGTCATGGTGTATGAACTTCGCTACGAGAACCACCATTTATCCATAATCGATGACATCCAGATTCACAACATATCTACTTCAAACCAGGGATGGTAGTAGCATTAGAACCCATTACTGCTATGTGATCTACATGATATAGAGAAAAACCAAAAGTGAATAACTGGAATCTATATACAATGCAATGAGATTTGTGAGCTCAATGGGAATACACAATTTTGATTACAGAAACGGGGTATGAAGTATTAGCTGGAGTACAATAATAAATGACAAAATTACAAAATGACAGAATGACATTATCAAGATATATACGTCATTTTATCATTAATGTAATTCCGTCATTAAAGTTTTGTCCTTGCAACAAATAAATATATCACTATTACAACATTATTCTTAATTCTTAATTCTCCATCCTATGACATACATGTTATCACCACTTGCATATGCATACGATGCATTAGAGCCTCATATTGATGCGCAAACTATGGAAATTCACCATGCAAAGCATCATCAAACATACATTGATAAACTCAATGCTGCAATTGCATGAACTGAACGAGAAGAAAAAACACTTCATGAACTAATTCAATCAATAGATATTCTGCCTGCAGATATGAAATGAGCTGTTAGAAACCATGGAGGATGACATTATAATCATATGATGTTTTGGAATTCTCTTACACCAAATGGGAAACCTATGTCACCTGAATTTGAAAAAGTTATCAAAGCTTCATTTGGAAGCGTAGAAGCTTTCAAAGAAAAATTTATTGCAAGCGCGTTGTGAGTTTTTGGTAGTGGATGGACATGGCTTGTAAAAGATCGCGATGAATTAATTATTAAAAATACTCCTAACCAAGATAATCCTTTGATGCTTTGAGAAAAGCCAATACTAGGAGTCGATGTATGGGAACATGCATACTATCTCAAATGTCAAAATCGTAGACCAGAATATCTATCAAATATACGAAATGTATTGAATTGGGAGTATGTAGAAGCAAACTTTACTAGTAAACGATAATTTATCTTTTAAGATTTCTTTCTAAGTATGACTCATATATGAAATGAAATTCAAGAATGAATCAATTACAAAGCATTATGAAATTTATCTAGAGAAGAACGCATAAAATTATTACGAAAGAATTCTCCTCATAGTCTATCTCGTGTATGTTTTCAATGTATGAATATTGGATTAGAGATTTGATCAAATCATGAATCAATAATTGATGATATGGCAGCAGCAGTGCTTATTTTCGCTGAAAAAGCACAAATATGAGATCAAAAAGCATTAGACACCCTTGGAAGATTTTCAACACATATATCAACAAGAGAAGAAATGTTGCAAAATAACGGGAAAGAGAATCCTAATTCTAAAAAAGTAAGGCAAAGATTTTTTACTACACTATGAAATGAACAAAAAGTATATTTTGATACTACTATGCAAGATATATATACTAAAGCTATTTGAATAGTATGATGAGTCCCACAATATGTGCATTATATAAAAGAAAACACATCACATAGTTTGCTTTCTACTCTTGATAATAGTGATGTTAAATTTGAAGATGAGTACTAATATTATACAAGATATACAAGAATTTTTGAAAAAATATCCGTTAGGGATTGTTATTTTACGATGAGCTACTGCTACTGGAAAAAGTGCGATGTCAGTGGAAATAGCTCGCACGTTACCGTGCGAAATCATATCATCTGATTCTCGCCAATTTTTCCGTTGAATGGATATATGAACTGATAAAGTTTCACAAATAATTCGTGATGAAATTCCACATCATCAGATTGATATGATTGATCCAGATCAATTCTATACTGCATGACAATGGAAACAAGATATTATCAAATTGATTCCACAGATACAATCAAGGTGAAAAACGCCTCTGATAGTAGGTGGTACCTGACTATATGTTGATACTTTGTACAAAAACTACTCAGTACCTGAAGTTGGTGCAGATTTTGATTTACGTGCAAAATGGGACATGATGGAAATTCAAGAACCATGAATTTTGCGAAAGAAATTACATGCTATAGATCCAACAGAAGCAAAGAAGCATCACCCAAATAGCACAAGATATATTATTAGAGCACTCGAAATTTATGAAAAAACTGGTTTAACAAAAACAGATGCTGCCAAAGAACAACCAGTACAACGACCTATCCTATTACTTGGACTTTGGAGGGAAAGAGATGATAGTAATATAAGGATTGCTAAAAGAGTAGGAGAAATGTTACAGTGATGATTGATAGAAGAAGTGAAATGACTATTGGAGAAAGGATATACTGCTGAGTTGCAGGCAATGCAGGGGATTGGGTATAAGGAAGTAGTAACTTATCTCGAGAGCCTGTCATCTCGAGCGAAGTGAAACGGAGACGAGAGATCTCAAGAGAAGGGACTAGGGACTAGGGACCAGGGATGAATGACAAAAGAAAAACTCCAAGAACTAATAACTATCCACACCCAACAATACGCTAAAAGACAAAGGACATGGTTCAAGAGATATATAAAAGATGCTGAGGAAAATCCTAAAGAGAATGTGGTGTATAAGGTGTATTATTTGTAGATTAGATAATAGTGAATAGTAAATATAAGTCATATAATTTATTTACTCTTATAAATATCATGGCAGTACATATAGAAGATGGATTAGTGGAGATTCATGTGATACCATCTGATATCAAAGATACTCTTCTTAAACACCCAGATATACTCGATCTTTGGAATAATTTAACCCAACTTGCAAGAAACGAATGGATATGTCGAGTAACTATTGTAAAAAAAGAAGAAACAAGAAAAGAACATCTAGAACGTCTCTGCTCTGATTTGCGTGAAGGAAAGCGCAGACCGTGCTGTCGACCATGATGCCCTCATCGTAGAGAGAGTGCAAAAAAATGGTTTAAGTAGATGAAAAGGTATTTTTTATATATTAATGATTCTATGAATAGCCGGAATATACCATTAGAATTAGAGAATATAATTCGCAAAAGAGACACGCAATGCGTTTATTGTTGATCACTTTTTAATAATATAAGCAAAAAAACTCAAGCTACACGAGAACATATAATCAATGATGAAAGAATAATTACCTATGACAATATAGCATTGTGTTGTGGCTCATGTAATGCAAGCAAATGAGCAAAATTATTATCTAATTGGATTGATTCAGATTATTGTAAAAAGAAAAATATCAGTAATGATACTGTTGCAGAAATAGTAAAACAAGCGCTTAAAATATATTAATTTTCTTGATTTTTCTACTCATTTCACTACTATAATATCATGTTTGGGATTACCCATCGATTCCCTGGTAAAACAGGGAAGATGAATAAAATTCTTGCATTTTACGTGAAAATCTATAGTATTATATCAATCGGTTAGGCAACTAACCCTTTCGCTGACTTGTTCGGCAACCGCCTCTTATACTTGATTGTATAAGGGGAGATTTTTTTATTTAAGAGTAATTATTCTTAAAAAAATCTTGCATTTCTAATCTATTTCAGTATCATAATGTCACTGTTTGGGATTCCCCACCGATTCCTTAGTAAAATAGGGATGAAGATTTTAAGAAAGATTTAGTAGCAAGCTAAGTCTTTTTTTGATTTCTAAGAAAGTGATATTAGATACTTCTCATATTTTATCCTTATATCTATTTATATGTATCATTCTAATCTGATGCAATAATACACAACGGATATTACCTTTCAAAGAAAAAGAAAAATACCAAGATCACTCTTTAATTTTACTTGTTAAAGGAATGACAATACATATATGACGAGATAGTTTCTTCAAAATAATAACTGGTCTCATAAATCACTTTCATTTGCCATATACTTCACTTCATATATTGAGACCTATACTTACTCGCCATATTTCTCATTCTTTGAAGAAAAATGATTTGTCATTAGAATTAAGTTTTTTCTTTTGTATATTCCATTCATCAAATACTATCTCATCCATGAAAATATGCATAATATTATAAAACATCGCTACTGTAAAAAATTACTCTCTAATCACAAAGAATAAACTAAGACAAAATACTATGACAAAGGTTGCAAACGAACCATTTTTCCCTATACAATAGCTATACTAGGAGATCCTTCGGCGTTGCCTCAGGATGACAGTTGATTCATTCTTAATATACACACATGGCACTATCAGAATACGAAGTCAGAAAAGCAAAAGCAGCACAACTCAAAGAGATGGGTATAATTCCTTATGCTAATAAGTTTGATAAGAAAGATACTATTGCGTGACTCAATACCAGAGCAGGCGATACTTTTCGTGATGTCGAAGAGATAATACAGTGACCAGAATTGCATTATAAAACTGCAGGAAGATTGACACTATATCGTACTCATGGGAAACTTTCTTTTGCAAAGCTGTTGGATGAATCTGGAGAAATACAATTGATGTTTCACAAGGATACTTGTCATATTTTGCTTAATGATACTGGAGAATATGTAGAAGAACTCAATGATATGAGTGCATTTAAACTATTTGAAAAGTTTATTGATGTAGGGGATTTTATTGGAGTTGTAGGGGAATTATTTGTTACTCACAAATGAGAACTCACACTATTTGTATCACAATGGCAGTTGTTATCAAAAGCGATTAGACCACTTGGAGATAAATTTCATGGTATCGGTGAATGACAAGAAACAGCATATAGACAAAGGTATTTGGACATGGTATTCAATCGTGATACTCTGGAAAGAATGAAATTAAGATCTCATTTTACAAAATCATTAAGAGATTTTTATCATAGTGAATGATTTATTGAACTTGAAACACCAATACTGAATAATGCAGCTTCTGGGACTGCTGCTCAACCTTTTATAACACACCACAATGATTTCGATCAAGATATGTTTTTAAGAATTGCGATTGAAATTCCACAAAAAATAGCAACGGTAGGTATGCTAGAAAAGGTATTTGAAATAGGGAAAGAGTTCCGTAATGAGTGATCAGATCCTAGTCATATTCAAGAATTTACTGGTTGTGAACACTACGCTGCATATTGGAACTATGAAGATAATATGATTTTCACAGAAAAAATGTTTGATTATCTTTTTGATAATGTATGAGGTTTGAAAAGAAAAGTACAAGTTGCAGATAAACAATGAGTAACGAAAGAAGTTAATTTTGTTACTCCTTGGCAACGTATAGACTATATTGAACAAATTAAAAAAGATAGCTGAATTGATGTATCACTATATGGAGCAGAAGACGAACAAACATTGAGAAAACTTATAAAAGATGGTTGATTTATACGAGAATGATTGGACATACAAACAACTGCTACTATGATTGATTACTTGTATAAAAAAGTAACAAGACCAAAAATAGTTGGGCCTGCATTCATCTATAATTATCCAAAGACGATGCAACCTTTAGCTCGTCAATCAGATAAGAATCCAAATATCGTAGAACAACGACAACTTGTGATCAATGGATGGGAATGTATCAAAACATATTCAGAGTTAGTAGATCCTGTACAACAACAAGCCAATTTTGACGAACAGGCTGATGCTCTAGCAAGAGGTGATGATGAAACTACAAAATGAGATGATGAATTTGTCCATGCAATGGAATATGGTATGCCTCCACAATCATGATGGTGAATGGGGATAGATCGTATCTTCTCAATCTTGACTGAACAAGCGAATGTGAGAGATGTGATAATGTTTCCGTTGATGAAGCCTGAAGGAGGAACTAGGGAACAGGGACTAGGGACTAGTGAAACTAGCCGTCATACTGAGTGAAACGAAGTATCTCGTCAAACAACTAGTAATACAGGAGATTCTTCGGCAATGCCTCAGAATGACGCAGTAGTAGTGCCACCACTTCCTACAATCGAACAAGCAGAAGCACTTACTGAAACATATCTCAAAGATACGCTTAGACATTCACAACAAGTAGGACAAGTGATGAGATATTTCGGAAAAAAACTTGGGCAAGATGAGAACTATTGGTATATAGTAGGGTTACTACATGATATTGACTGGGATCATATTGGAAAAGTTTGAGATGAACATTTAAAAGCAGAATTTGATAAAATAATAGACTCTTTATCGTTGACTGACTCAGCTCAACTCAAAGCAGATATTCGTTCTCACGCGCCATCTTTGACAGGTGTAGAGCCATCTTCTTTGATACAAAAATATATAATATCTATAGATGAATTATCTGGATTGATTCATGCATACTCACTTATGAGACCAGAATGATTAGACAACATAGAACGATCATCATTGAACAAGAAAATAAAAGACAAGAAATTTGCAGCAGGGGTAGATAGAGAACATGTAAAGAATTGTGAGACATATCTTGGTATAGCACTTCCAGAGTTTGCAATGGAGGTAATTGAAGCAATGAAATAATATGTCACCCCGGACTTGATCCGGGGTCAATTTTTTAGTTATGTAGATTCCCAATCAAGTTGGGAATGACATCAATAATAAATCATGCTCAATAAAAAAATCAGACAAGAACATTGAATACTCGAAGAATTTCACAAAGTACTCAACGAAATAGCTAAAATACCACAGATCCATAGATTAATTCCTGGGCGTATTGCTCGTAAACAATCTGGCTCATCAACCATGTATTTTACGTGCTCATATGAAGAAAAAACAGGATGGAAGTATAAGATGTCAAAGGGGAGTACATCACAAGAATTATTTATTGTATGTGGAGAAGAAGATAAAAAAGTAGTGCAAGAAAGTATTGGAAAAATAGTAGAGAATTTTTTGAAATAAATAAAAAATACCTCTGAACGAGGCTCTTTTGACTGCTCGCAGGAACAAAAAGAGCCGAAGTGAAGAGTATTGATGGATTATAGTCATAATAGCTTTTTTTCAAATTTTCTATAATCTAAAAAAACCGTCTATATAATACAACCGGCCAATATTTTTAAGTAAATACACGTTATAGTCGATCTTTCTTACCCTCTGGAAGAGAATCACATGTAACCTGTTTTGTCTTAACATCCACAACTAAGGCTATGTACCAGGTAGGAGTCTCCGCGGTTACATAGACAACATTTGTATTTGTCATCTTAATACCGAAGGACCTATAGGTTTTTTCACCATATTTGTTCAAACCTAATTTTTTGTTCCATTCTTTTTTGACTTCTTTTCCACAGGCTGTGTCTGTAGATTTCAACCAGCTTTCTGCGACTTTTACTGCTTTATTCCCATAATGTGCTGAATCTTTTGACACACTGCAACTTGCTAAAAAAGCAAGTGAAATAATTAAATAAAATATTTTCATGATTTTTATATATTTAGAATAATATTATATATATAGAACAATAATAGTCAATAGTATTTAATTACAATGGTCATTGCTCAATTTTTAATTAAAAAAATCCTCCGGAAATAACCGAAGGAGTATTATAATACAGTAATAATTATTATTGATGCTGAGTAAGAACCTCAAGCACATATTGCCTTATCTTCAAAGCTAATTGAGCTTGTTGATGAAGGGCAGTGATGCTTGCAACTCTGCGGTTCCTCACAAAATGATTCACCAATATATCGGTACAAAACGTTAATAAGTTGCGGTAGGTATACCCCCATACATCTTGCTTTGTATTGTAAAAGTGGTGAGTCATATCTGTTGCCTTAATGATAGGCTTCTTTGGTAAGTCAGCAATTGCAATCA
>JAYTKZ010000054.1:0-2443 GCA_043729885.1 bacterium | reverse complement strand
ATATCTAGATTTGTATCAAAACATTCGACATTGCCAATCTTGGAAAATGTATATATTAAATGATCAGGAGATAGTCTTATATTGAGAGCAACTGATATGGAAAAATATGTTAATATACAAGTTCAAGCACAAATAGATGCTGAATGAGCATTGACTGTAAATGCAAAGATGTTTACTGATTTCATCAAAACATTGGATGATGAATTTGTTTCACTTCATATAGATCAATCAAAAGATAAACTTTCAATTAAAACGACAAGTGACGATTTCTCTATGAAAGGTATCCCTGCGCAAGAATATGTTGCAATACCCGAAGTTCGTTCAGAAAATGTAATTACACTAGATGCTAAAAATGTAACTACAGGTATTGGTAAGGTTGAATTTGCAGTAACTGAAAAGAATTTTTCTCCTGTATTAACTGGTATTTTTGTAAGAGTAAAATCATATGAAGATCAACAATATCTCGTATTCGTTGGAACTGACTCATTTAGATTGGCTGAATATAAAATACCATTATGATGAAATACTCCAGCGTTTGAACTTATTATTCCAAAAACTAACTGTAATGATATTAAAAAAGTAATAGAATATTATACAGCACAAGGATGAGCAGAAGTTACTATGAAATATGCTGATAATCTTATCAGTTTCACTATGGATATTAATGGGTTACTATTGACTACTACATCATTGTTGATTCAAGGATCATTTCCTGAATATGATAATGAAAATATCATCCCTACAAGCGCTCAAACTAAGGTGCAAGTAGATAAAAATAACCTAGAAAAAGCTATTAGAAAGATATCAATTATTACAAGAGATATAAATAATTATATAATGCTTCAATGTTCACCTGATACACTTCATATACAATCTGGTGAAACTGACAAGTGAGATGCTCATTCATCAATTGCTGCAGTGACACAATGAGAACAAGTTACATTGTGATTAAATGGTAAATATGTAAGTGATTTCATTAGATCAACAAATGGAAATGATATTCGTTTAAATATCGTAAATGCCGATAAACCAGTAGTTATGTACGATACAACAGATGATGCATATAGATATGTAGTAAGACCACTTGTAAAATAATGAGAATCTTTCAATTCTAATTTTCTTATTATGCAAAAAAAATCATTCTCAATAATTGAACTTGCATTAATAGTTTCTCTATTATGAATAGTATTTTCGATGACGAGAAATTTTTTTAATATATGAAGACAAAATAAAATTGTTTTTTGAGAGATATGTCTTAATTATATATTTACGGAAGTTGATAAATTTCAAACAGATATAAAATATGGGAAATTACCAGTGAGCATTAGTTGATTAGATGGAGTATATAGTATTCGTTTATACTGAGCTAATACATGATCTTTCCTTAGTAGTTCATGAATGTGATGAATGAAATTTCAATGATTATCAAACGATTATTCAACAATATTAACATATAAAAATATTTCATTAACATCAAATAGTTTTGCTCCATTTAATAATGTACTAATCCCTGACCCTTGTTTTGATTGATGACTTACAGTAGTATGAACTCCATCAATAAATAGTTGATCATTACAGATTACAATTCCTATCGTAAAATCAAACGATACACAACGATTTGTCTGAGAGAATTGGGCAACAAATCTTAATCCTCAAATTACATGAGAAGTTATCTATAGTGTGTGTTGATTAAAGAGATGACTGACTAATCCTACTCGATGAAATTTATTAGATATTGGTGAATGTTTACAGATATGAAAAATAAATATTGATAAAAGATCTGAGACTATTAATTTTATAAAGTGTGCTAGGACAAATGATAAAACATGAATATGTAGCTTGCGACCTAGGTTAAATTAGCTGATAACCATATGTATATGGAGTTAAATAGTACTGATAACCAATCGTTATCAGTATTTTTATATAAAATATTGATATATAAAATGGTATAGATACATATGTGCTAATCCAATTTTATTTATCTTAGATGGTATAAACCTATGCAAGACCTTAAAGCAATTTTTGACATATGAAATTGATATATTAAATGAGCACTAATTGGGAAAGATGAAGACAAACTTGTCGTGCTTGCAAAAGAAATGATAAAGACGAAATGAATGCGTAAAGGTAAAATCTTAGATAGCGATGATTTCTTAATGTCATTGTCAGCTGTAATTGAATCATTCCACAAGAAATTAGGGGATGACTACCTAGATCAAGTATTCGTTGGTATCTCTCACCCTGAGTTAGTAGTAACAAGAATGCACGAATCTAAAAGAGTAATGACAGATAAAATAACTCATGATGATATTAACCATCTTTCAAAAATAGTGAGTGATGTCTCTGGGCAACAAAACTATGAAATCATCAAGATTATTCCAGTACAATGGGTAATAGATGATCTTAGAAAGGAAAAAGATCCACTTGGTCTAACAGCAAAGAA
>JAYTKZ010000053.1:0-4295 GCA_043729885.1 bacterium | reverse complement strand
CTTATTTATCAGATGATTGATTCCTAAACTGCAAGAGACTTGCAACTAATGCATATAAACGCAATATACAATCTACTGAATCATCTGTTACTCTTGCATCAACGAATGCATGAAATGATATATACTACAATGGTACATTAGATGATAGTCCATATGATATACTTGTAGATATTCAGCGTATATGAGATATATTATTTGATAACAATGAACAGACAGAAAAAGTTCTCTTCTATACATTTCCAAACAATAGTATAGCAGGATTTCAAGCTGTCCCATTTGATGGTAGCTCTAGAACAACTCCATTTGGAGCAAGTACGCAATTATGATGAAACAATACAAATGCTCAATGAAGAAATATAAATACTGCAGGAAATAATATTACAAATTCAAATACAACATTCCCATCAGCAAATACAAATAGATGAAATACCACTAATGTATGAAGTAGTCAATGATGATATAATAATACTAAACCTATAACAGTTACTACCCCAGATAAACCAACATACATAGATACTAGTAATACAATAACTGACGCAGGGATAATTGATAACTATGCTTGTACTCCGGAACAATGATGAGGTCAAGGATGAGATACAGGTACAATAGATACTGATGAACAAGATACATGATGAAGTGATGATTGAACAAGTGACAATGAAACTAGTGATGATTGAGAAGAAATTAATCCACCACTAGTATTTGATGTAAATACACCATATTATTCACCAATAGTTGGAACAAACGATGATCCAATTGCGAATATTGAAACATTAGAAGATCCTGAACAATATGAACAACAAGCAGCTCAAATTGAATCTTGTACAGCAAATTGTAAGTGACTTAAAGCAATTGATAAATCAATGTGTATTGCAAAATGTATGTGTGGTACAACATATACAAAAAATTGAATGTTTGGGTTAAGTATCTGTACAATACCAACGAAACAAACTGATATTGTGAGTTCAAAATCAGTACAATCAATTGAAGAAATAGTTTCTGAAATAAATAATGTATTAAAGAATCTAAAGCAGTCTGGGGAGATGATGAAACACACAAAAACTAAAGAATTCCTAGATACCTCTTTATCAAAAATAAAATTAGGCAAAATATTCGCATTTGATGTAAGTATAAGTTTCAAACCTATACTAGATACTAAACCTCGTAAAATGACAGATGCAGAAGCGGAAAATGAAACAGATACGATCCTCAAAGGTACTTATGGAAGTATTGATATATGAGCAGAAAAGAATAAATACTTAGTATTTTGAATTGATAGCAAACAAGAAGTAAAAGATAATACATCAAGTATATCACTACAAGAAATACAAAATACAATAACAAATGAAGAAGCTAAGTATGTTAGTAGATACACAGAAATAGAAAAGAAATTAACAAAAGAGGTTGCTGCTTCACAAAATGCAGAAGTTGCAGATATTGTAAGACAGTTCTTAGAGCAAAATGTGCGTTTCTGGACATTTGTTCATGAATCACTTGATCAGATTCAACAAACTTCAAGCGATATCAAACAAAAAATAGAAAAAGGAAAATAAAGATAATATAAACCACATTCTAGTTCCTCTATATTTCAACATGAACATAGTTCTAATTTGAGCGTGATGAACAGGTATTTCATCATTGTGATTTCTTTTTACACAGTTGTGATACAATAATATTATTTGAATTGATTCTACAGAATCGCAAATAACCAAAGCACTCCAATCAAATGGCGTTAAGGTAATTTTATGACATGGAGTATATCAAGTACAAGCAGGTGACTTAGTAATTTATTCAGATGCTGCCCCACAAGCACCAGAAGTAATACAGACAAAAGAACGAGTACTCCAAGAGGTAAAGTGAGCTCGTCCTCCATTGAGTTATTTTCAATTCTTATGAGAAATCAGTAAACTATTTGAAACAATCTCTATAGCAGGTACTCATGGGAAAAGTACTACCTCTGCAATGTTAACATATACAATGAGCCAATCTGACCCTATGTTTTGATTAGGTATACTTGGTGCACTTGTACCTCAATTAAACAATACTAACTATCGACTTAATCCAGCTATCAAAGATGATATAGCTACAATATTCACATTCATTCTTACTGGGAATTATAAAATACGAGATGAATCCTTGCGCAAAAAATATCGTTTTGTTATCGAAGCTGATGAATTCAATAGACACTTCCTCTATCTTGATACAGACTATGCAATAATTCTAAATGCTGAATTAGATCACAGTGACATATATCCAAATGAGCAGATTTATATGGATACATTTATCGAATTTACACATAAAGTTAAAAAACAAATATTTGTTCTTCCATGAGAAAAATGAATTGAATATATAATCAAACACTGACCTAGCAATATCGTTCAAGTAAATAAGCAATATATAGATCTACCTTTCGTATTCGGTGATCACGTCCAAAAGAATGCTTCACTAAATATTGCTCTTTTAGATTATATTATAAAAGAGGCTCCTGTCATTGCGAGCGAAGCGAAGCAATCCACTCTCCAAGCTATGAAAAGTTTTAAAGGACTCCGACGCCGTATGGAACTTCTCAAAACATACGATAATGGTTGACTACTCTATTCAGACTACTGACATCATCCTACAGAAATTAAAGCAGTACTAGACGCTTTTAGAGAAAAGTTTCCAACTAAAAAGTTAGTAGCAATCTTCCAACCTCATCAAGCTCGTCGTGTTCTCGAATTCCGACAAGATTTTGCATCTACTATGCAATGATTTGATGAAGCAATTATTTATGATATTTATACTGCTAGGGAAGATTTAACTGAATTACTACAGACTTTCCCTACAAAGCAAGAATATAGCATTTGATCAGTTGATGAGCTATGAGAACACTTTGCACAAGATAGTAAAGCCATTTATACGAAAGACTTTGATACAATAACTTCTCGTATCGAAAAAATCACCTCTGATGAAGTGATTTGTATTTTTACAGCTGGGAATTTAGATTTTAAGGTTAGAAACTATCTATAGTAGTTTCAAATCTCTATATTCCATACTTAGTTTCCCAAGGACACTACAACCGACTCTTTGCTTTTGATCTATACCAAATAACCTATCTCCCCAATATGTATATTCTATTATCTCTTTGCCAAATGTAGTACGAAGAACGTCTTGTAAATTAGGATTATTATCAAATTTTTTATAAACAGCTTCTCTCATAATCAACGCTCTTTTAAGTTCATCTTGTTCTAAGTATTGTCACATATATTTTCTTGCATGTCTTGCTAGTCAATAGTCTCACGACATCAGTGATATAATCTTTTTGATCTTTTTATCGGTAGCTCTACCAGCCATATAGTATCACTCTGAATCCCAAAATTCATTCCCAAATTCATCAAATATTGGTTTATCTAAGGTGTGAAAGTTAGATAGTTCCTTATAAAGTATATCACGAGTAACATTATAAAGATGCATTGTCTTTGGTCATGCATTAAGAATAAGTACTGCATTATCAATTTCTTCTGGAGTATAGAACTTAAATGTCATAAGCTCATCATCAGTATATGGTGCAATGATTTTAATCATCTGATATATGACGAGTAAAAACATAATATACTCTAATATTATATTAAGTCAATAATATTTTTGCTATATTTAAAAACCCACCAGATGGTGAGTTTACATCCAATCAAAAATTTCTATTATTTATCATTCTTACAACCCATTCCATTACTTTTTTCAACTGCATACTTTCCTGGCCCAGCAATAAACAACACCAAACCTATTCCAGCCAATATTAAATCCATTTCAATAGCTGGCATACCCCATTTTTTAGCTGTCATAGCAAAGAACATAATAATCCATAAAACTACTGATCCACATCTAGTCCAGAAACCAAGAAGCGCACTAAGAACTATGAATAACTCTCAAACAACAGCTAGATAAAACCATGTACTAGCAGATAAAAAGTCTAATCACATTCATATCGGAGCTCATCCAATAAATGCAACCATTCCATCTGGCGCACCAAGTTTAGGAATTACATGGTAGATAAATACTGCAGCTAATATCAAACGCAATATTAGTAATCCTGTGTTGTGGTTAAACTTACAATCTTTCATATGAATTGATGAAAATAATAAATACTAATAATCTACTCTAGTTACTACATAAATCAAGGAAAAATCAGATATAAAAAAACGTGCCAAAAAGACACGTTTCTCAATAAATATATAGAAAGCTATAATTCACACGATTAATTATTCCGCAATAATTTACTCTGGAGTAGCTTCTATTACAGCTAATGCTGCATCTGG
>JAYTKZ010000052.1:0-2692 GCA_043729885.1 bacterium | reverse complement strand
TTGGATTTAGATACACAAAAACCTACAAAGGTAGGGCAGGAGTGAATGATCTATGCAAGTGGTCCAAGTGTCTTTGAATGATATATTGATCCAAAAATTGACGATCCGTTTATTATATTTGATGATAAAAAGTTCTATAGAACTGGTGATCTGTGATATGTAGATAAAGATTGATATTTGACTATTACAGGAAGATTAAAAAGATTCATCAAGATATCTGGAGAAATGATTAGTTTACCGTTTATTGAATGAATATTACTAGAAAAATTTGGCAAAAAAGAAGAAATCAACCTAGCGGTTGAAGCTAAAGAACATAGCAATGGAACTGCCACGATCGTTGCATTTACAACTGATGATGACATGGATCTATCTGCGCTCAATGAGTATCTGAGAAATAAATGAGTAAGTAATTTAATCCGTATAAATGAAGTGAGAAAGGTTAATATTATTCCGATATTGGGATCTGGAAAGACGGATTATAAGATCTTGAAAGCGATGATAGTCTAACACTTCGTGTTAGAGGGACTAGGGATCAGGTACTAGGGACGAGAAAAAATGTCACCAGTCCCTAATCCCTAGTACCTAGTCCCTGCGGCGAATGTCTCTATTTATATAGTATAACTATCCATGCATTTATCGTTACACCCACTAAATCCGGAGAATATCGAGCTCGCTGAGCAAGCATTCCCTGCTTGATATATAGCAGATTTGAAAGCTAGCATGCCAAACTATCATGGGTCATTGGTAGGGAGATTTGTAGTGTCGACATATATCCACAAGGAAACATGAGTATGGCACGATATTCCTACAGGTGTATATCAGATAGAAGACAAGTATTATTTTTCATATGCACATACTGATGAATTTGTATTGGTAGCAGTACATGAACACAAAGTGTGAGTAGATTTAGAAATTATTAAACCCAGAGATACTTCATTGTTGCATCAATATCATACAGAGCTAGAACATGTAGGGAGAAGTGATTGGGAGTCGTTTTATACAATGCGAACATCAAAAGAAGCATTAATTAAGTACTTGGATCTATCATTTGATGCTATAGAAAGTATCCAACTAATATCAGTATCAGATTTTGATATGAAGTATGGAGACATCCATTTTGATAAAACTGTGAATATGATTTATCATGGAGTGCAGTACTCTGCAATACATGGGCAGAGGGGGGAGTTTAGTTATGCGTTATGTGTTGGGTAACTTGCTTCGCAAGTAGGGACTAGGGAATTGGGACTAGGGACTAGTAAATATTACGAGTTACATATAGTTCTGTCATTCTGAGCGCAGCGAAGAATCTTCTTTATAACTATTGTATATAACCAAACATATAGTAATATATAAGATTCTTCACTTCACTATGTCCCGTTCAGAATGACCTACGCACAGCTCAGAATGTTGCACATTATTTAATCTTAATACTACTTTCATGGAATACCGTATCTGATGGTCAACATATCTAATGCAAACACATGGGAAACTATGCCCACCATTGGAGTGAGAACATACTACAGAGGTTGTAGTAGTTTGATGATGAATGGCTGGATTATTTGCTGCAAAGACATTAATCGAAGCTGGGAAAAAAGTAGTATTGATTGAAAGAAATATTTGTGGATGATGAATGTCAGGGCGTTCATGATGATTTTTGACACCTGATAGTGAATTATGACTTCGCCAAATAGAACAAAGATATGGAAAAGAAACTGCGAAGAAACTTCGAGAATTTGGACAATGATGACAAGATCTTATTGTGCATACTGCTCGTGAAAATAAATTTGATTGTGATTTGCAGGATGAGGATAGTCTGTTGCTGTGATGGAAGAATAGTTGAATAGAAGAGGTGAAAAATGAGTATGAAGCTAGACAAGAGTACTGATATGATGGAGAGTTTATTGAGAGAAAAGATATTTATAAACATACTACTGGAAAATGTTATACTGCATGATTGAGATATAAAAACTGTTTTGCAATTGATCCTATGGTATTTTGCCAGGAGATGAAAAACTATCTTCAAAAACTGTGAGTACAAGTATTTGAACAAACAACAATTCAATCGTATACGCATAATTATATTCAAACTTCTAGATGAAGTATTCATTGCGACAATATCATATTTTGTGTATGAAAAGTGAGGTCTTCACTTCACAAAGAGTATTCAAAAGACACATATGGGATACAAAATTTCATTACTATGAGTGAACCACTGAGTGATGAGATAGTAAATACTATGTTCCCACAATGAAAATTGATGTGCCGAGATACGAAGCTGGCTTTTACATATTTTCGTTTAACAGGGGATAATAGATTAATACTATGATGAGGAAATATGTTTACTGCATGATTCCCATTTGATATTTTGTACCCATATGGAATACAAAAAGTGATATCAGAGATTCAAAGTGTCTATAACACAATGAAAACTTTTGCATTTGACTATTATTGGAGTGGAAGAATTGAAACCACAAAAGATATGATGCCTATCATTGATCAAGATGAAGATAATGCTAATCATCGATGGGTACAATGATGTGTTTGATTGCCACGAGCTGCAGCATGAGGTCGTTTAGCTGCTGAAAGCCTGCTAGGTAAGTGAAATGAATTATTACCTTTATTTAAAAGAAATAGAAAATTTTGGATCAAACGAAGAGTTCATTCACCAATATTGAAATCATTGTTATATGGG
>JAYTKZ010000051.1:0-3052 GCA_043729885.1 bacterium | reverse complement strand
ATCATATTTGCTAAAACAATAGCTGCAATAATACCAATAAATCATCGCATTACATATATTCATGTCTGTCTAATATCAGGAGTTATAATATTTGGAATTCGTTTACCAAGTCATGAATCTTTCAACACAGTTCATACTATTGTAGGTTCAACACGAGTTGATCATGTCTCAGTAGTTCACGATTGTTGTACTGGATTTTCATCTGGTGTAGGTATTCTAATTGTATTTACATATCATTGTACTCACTGAAGTCATCACATAGACTGATAACAACTAGCTTTATCACTTCACCATGCTTTAGTTGATAACTTAGAAAGTGAATCCTTTAGTTCAGGATTTTGGAGTATTGTTTCTTTTAGTTTTTGTTTGCAGGTTTCAATGGTCATGATTAGTAGTTAGTAACTAGTAGTCAGTACTTATCCCGTCATTCTGAGCGGTAGCGAAGAATCTCGTGATAATTCTGCTTTTTGATACCTATATTATAGTGAAAAACGGTTATTTTCATATGTTTAGCCCTTATGAGACAGTTCAAAATAGAATTTAGCATCAATAAATAATAAAATACTTATATTATATTTGACAGTATAATATTTTAGTATATAATATAATTACAGCAATCTGCTGTTGTCATCATTCAAAGTAACAACTTAAAAGATTAATTATGAAACACGTATTAGTATTAAACATTGAAAATGGGAATGCATTGTCACTTGTAAATGATAAAGGCGAAATTGCCTGGTTTTATGGTGATGTACTGAAAGATAAACTGGTGTTCAAAAGGGCTGCAACCCGTAGTGAATTTGCTAATTTGGTGAATGACAGAAGGTATCAGTCTGTATACACAGAGCTCGATATTGATATGCCGACATCATGGAAAGTACTCCAGCAAAACGGTAATTCATATCGCATAATGCGGTTTATCGGTAAAAAACAACAAATTGCAGACTTACAAATTACTGTCGGAAACAAAGTTTTGACTGATATAGTTAAAAACATTGATACTTCAGCAGTGAAAATGGAGCCAGGTTCTTCTATAAGATTCTACTATAATGGGAATTTTCCCAACACGGTAGTAGAAATGCTACCCGGGTTCAAAGCTATCAAAATGCGTGCATAGTTTAATGATGGCATATATATTCCCTTCGGCTATTTTGGCTGGAGGGGTTTTTTTATATTATATATGCGAAAATATAATTGACTTATATCTATATTTATATATAATATATACACACAACAAAAATATATAAAATGACCACAATCTTAATGATCATTATCATAGCAGTATCAATTCTTTTTTGTAAAAAAGGGAATATGCAATCGTTAATTATGACTTCAACAATAGTCATTACTACAATCACTTGTTCAATAGTAGTACATAGTACACTTATTCTTATTATGAGCTTACTTATCACTCTATATTGCTTCCATCAGAAACGTATAGTACGATACTTACAATCAGATGAATCCAAAAGTGGTAAATCAGATTATACATCACTCAATCATGCCTTTATAGTAACTATAGGATGTAGTATAGTAACGTTAATGGCATGCATGTTTAGTGATAGTGTAGGAACAATAGTTGAAGTTAGCATCGGTTCAACACCAGAACAAATTGCTAGCAACTCAGTAATGGCTAAGTTAGCTCATCATCCACATGCAATAATTCTAGGTATAATAATTCTATTTATAGTTTCATATACCTTATTGAGATTCCTAAATGACGGTTTTAGAGAAAGTGGATTCTTTAGGTTACCAAAAAAAGTAGATTATTAAAATAGTCTATAGCTAATAAACTCATTATACCTCAGATTATTTATCTGAGGTTTTTTTATACTTTATAATAGAAAAATACTTTTCAATGTCTTTGGACTGTCCGTCCAGGACATACTTTTTTGCTCACAGCTCAAAAAAGTATGCAAAAAAAGCCTCGTCCAAAATAAGTGAGCTTGTTAGAGAGTAACTTTATATGTTAGTAACGAAATACCAACCCATTCTTCGAACGGGACCCATGGTATTTCTTTATTTAGCTCACCGATATTTTGGACATTTCTGTTTATAAATATTCTCATCAATAAAATTCTAATAAGTTTATTTTAGCCCCTTGGCTCTTTAGCTATTATCACGAGATCCTTCGCAGAGCCTGTACTGAGCAAAGCGAATGTACTCAGGATGACGGTTACGCATTATCAATAATCGCCTGTGCAACAACATCTGCAATTCATTCTGCAAGTGGTGAAGGAATAATTGCATCTGGAGTTGGTTGTGCGATAGCACCAGCAAGTGCATACGCAGCTGTCAGAAAATGATGTTGGGTAAATTGTTTGATACGAGCTTTCAATGCTCCCTTGAATAACCCTGGGAATACCAAAACATTATTTACCTGATTTGGATAATCACTACGCCCTGTTGCAACTATATATGCTCCTCCAGCTTTCGCTTCATCAGGAAGAATTTCAGGATTTGGATTCGCCATAGCAAAAATGATTGGTTGCGAATTCATCTTTTGTACATCAGTACGATCAATGAGGTTTGGTTGGCTTAGTCACAAGAATACATCTGCTCATGGAATAACATTGTGAATATCTCATTGTTCATTGTTGAGATTATAGGTAGCAAGTTTTTCTTTGAATTCAGTCATACCATCTGCTCTATCAGTATAAATTGCTCACTTCGTATCTACAAGTACAATATGTTTCACTCATCGAGCTACGAGAAGATTTGCAATTGCAGTTGCTGCAGCTCCAGCTCATGACATTACTATTTTAATTTGATCTTTTTCTTTATTCACAAGTTTTAGTGCATTGATCAGTGCTGCTAGTACAACAATAGCTGTACCATGTTGATCATCGTGAAACACAGGTATATTGAGACGTTTTTTGAGTTCTTCTTCGATATAGAAACAGTTAGGTGCTTTGATATCTTCTAAGTTTATTCATCAAAATGTTGGTGAAATTGCTTCTACGATTTTTATGATTTCATCTGGATCTTGTGTATTTAGAACAATTGGTACTGCATCAACATTCCCAAATTTTTTGAAGAGAACTGCTTTTCA
>JAYTKZ010000050.1:0-2652 GCA_043729885.1 bacterium | reverse complement strand
TTATTGCAACTTCATATGTGATTACAAATGTATTGATTGCGAAGTAAGTAGTATAATTTATCAGAGAAAAAGAAAAGAGGGAGATGAGTCCCTCTTTTTTAGTTATTATTCATCAGTATAGTTATATTGAATCGGTCTCTTTAGTACAATACTCTCAATTGTCTTAGCAATTATTTCATCAGTCGGTATTCTTACAACACACTCTGGCATAGCTAGTGCTCTATATACAGAGTCAGTAGTGTAAAATCTACGAAGTTTGCCTTTTTCATGGAGACTTTTAATAATTCATACTCATCCTCAGTTAGCTAAGAGATGTGTCATCATCATATCGTTTGACTCTGGTTCATGGTGTACTAACTCTTCGCTATATTTCTCAGCTGTACCTCAAGTATCAAACATATCATCATATGTCTTTGTATGCTTTCAAGTAATTTTTGCTTTTCACTTATGAATTTCTATTTCTGATACACTATTTGGAATAGTATAGTCTCTTGTTTTATCACCTACAAAACTATTCATATGAAGCTTTGATCGAACCTTACCTGATTTCTTTGCTCATCACAAATCTGTTGATCATCACTCTGCATTATCTATATCACCTGCCATTGAAATTGCTTTTTTAATAAGCCATCAGTATCATAGATTTATACATCTTGTATTATATGCCTTAAAAAATCAAACAATAGAAGGATTATGTAAATCAATTGTTATACAGTAATCAATATTTTCAGTTCATAAATCTTTTGCAACTCTAGCTGCCATAATAGGAGTTCTTTTGGGTTCATTACTGATTCACATATCTTCTGTTTTATCTGATCTACCATATGGGAACATTGGGAAAATAACATTAAGAGTTTTGGGACTTGAATTCCTAATAGCATCAATTAGATGGGTAGTTAGCATATATCTAGAGTTAATATCTGGGTTTACTCCATTTTCTGAATAATCACTAAAGTGATCCATATAGAGATAAACATGTTGCCCACGAACTGAATTTTTAAGGTCTACATTCCATGATCCATCCGCAAATTGCTTATAAGGTTGAATATATACCTGAATATCTTCTCATAATGTTTCTACAAGGCGATTTTTAACTGCATTTATTCTATCGGCAGTATCTGGTGTTCAAATAAACATAAGATCATATTTCTTTTGTTCTAGTGGTTGATGTTCGAGTGTCATTGTTAAAGTGATACAAAGATAAAACAACTATTTATATTGAGTTACACTATATATATTTTGTCATTGAAGTAGTTCTCTTGCATTACAATATTCTAGTTCTAATACAGCTGCCATTAATACAACATTTCATCATACTTGTTCTATCAAGTCCAATCACCCATTATATGTTTTCCCAGTTGCTAACACGTCATCAATAAATCACACATTTTGTCACGGTTTAATAGACTTTATTTGAATTTCAATATATTTTTTCTCATTTTCATCTTCATCTGCTTTATCCTTATACTCTTTAGAATATTCTGCTTTTACTACTTCATCAGGTAGTGCTCACTCTTTTCTTATGAGACAAACTGGTATTCCTAATTGAATAGCAACTAATGGTCCGAATAAAAATCCTCTAGCATCAAAACACGCAATCACTTCTACATTTGCTTTTTTACATGCTATTACTAATTCATTAACTACAAATTTCATAGCTTCAGGACTTTGTAACAATCTATTAATATCTTTAAAGTTCACATCTTTAAATCTAATATTATCAATATAATCTTGAACATTAATTTGAGGTTTATACTTTGGTATACGAGCTCTAAATTTTTCAGTATTGTGATTAAGAATATGAGCTAATGTTTCTTGTGAGTTACCAAAGCTTAGTATAGTAGATATAAGTTTCTCAGTTGATGCTTGAAGCATTGCAGGAGTCACAATATTTCTAGAGTAATCCTGATTATATCATTGAATATCTTCATTCCGTTCAGAATATGCATCGTCTAAATCATCTCAATTAATATTTAATGTTCTTTGTAATACTGATTCATCGATTAATACTCATGTTTTACCTGTAGCTGACAGTATATTCACTATTGCATCTTTTGTCTCCTCTTGGACATTAACAATATCATTGTTCCTTTTTCATTTTTTAAGTTCAAATATCTCCTGAGTCACTTTATTTACAATAGAAGATGAGTTGAAAATATGAGCTTCATGCTCTACTGCTACATATGCATCCAATTCTTTCTGGTAAGTCATAGAGAATTATAAAGAATAAAACAACACCAGTATAATACGAAAATGATTTCATTTGTCAATACTTATTTTACATATTAAAATAAGTAGAATATATTGCATTACACCTATGTATAATTAATCTATCACCAATCTTATTTTATCAAACAAAATATCCTCATGACAACTATATTACCAAAACCGACAATACTCATTGCAGTTGATGTGATAGTAATTGCAGTTACTTGATGAACTCTTCAAGTACTCCTCGTACAAAGAAGTGACATCAAAAAAGAATCATGGGTATTACCTGGATGATTTGTAGGGCAAAAAGAGACACTTCTCCAAGCTGCTAAAAGAAAGCTTCAAGAAGAAACATGATATAATAAATTCACTATTCATGATATTTGAATTTTCGATGCTGTAACTAGAGACCCTAGAGCTAGAGTTATATCAGCATGATTT
>JAYTKZ010000049.1:0-20120 GCA_043729885.1 bacterium | reverse complement strand
ACCATTTTCGATATATACTTCAATTGGGAAATTCCCGTTTTTATCAGCAACTCTTCATACCGATACAATTAGTCAATTCCCATTTATTTCTTCATTTTTTATAGTTACATTTTTTCATACTTCAATTCACTCTAGCTCTTTTTCACTTACCGATAGTTTAATTCATTTTCATTGAGAAACTATCTTAGCTATTGGTGTCCCAATAGTAACTTCTTGTCAGATATCAACTAATATATCACTAATAATACCAGCTATTGGTGCATTTATTGATAATTTTGATATATTGAATTGTGCCTCATTTAGTGCTATTTGAGCCGATTTTAGTGTATTGTTTATAGTTTGTAAATTTAAATCTTTTGTGCCCACTACAAAATCATAGTTTCATTGAGCTCCTTTTAAATTTATTTCAGAATTTTTTGCAGCTTCTTCTAGTTGATTTTCTTTTACGGCAATATCATTTTCTAAGATTTCTATTTGTTTCCTTAGTGATTCTTGATTTGGAAGATATGCTTCCACAAACAATCTCAATGCGTTTGCTTGAGTTGTAGTTGATGCAATAATTCAACTAGCTTTTGATTGAAGAATTCAGAATGATGCTGTATATCAGTCTAATTTCGATTTTGGTAGGTATCTAGCATCTTCAAGTGAATTAATAAATACGTCTTTCATAGAGATTGTAAAATCATTAATTCCTTGTGCAATTGCTTTATATTTTTCTAAATAACTATCAATTGTGTTTAATGTGATATTATTTCATAATGTTTGTAACTCAGTTTTTTTTGCAATAAGTACTCTTAGTTGATCTTCTGCTTTTCTTCTTACATCTACATTTCTTCATCACAAATATATATCATAATCGGAAGCTAATCTTCTATTTGCATCTGTAACACCTAGTAATTTATCAGATTGATCAACCACATCGAAAAGAAGATTTAATGTATCATTGTAAATATTTTTAGCTGAAATTATATTATTTTGTAGAGTAGTGCTATCACCAGAAATCTTTGTTTGATAATCTAAACGAGCTTTTTCTAAACTTTTTTGAAGTCACGCTATTTGAAGAATAGTATTGTTACTTTCTCATCAATTAGTATTTGTGTAATTTAACTCTGCTCTTTGTTTAGCTAATAATAAATCTTGAATTTGTTTTTCTATATTCTTTTTTTGAACTTCATAGGTATTTTCTGCTGAATCTACAGCAAGATTTGAATTTTGTGCTCTATATGTAGTAGATCATTGAGTATCTTCAAGTCTGGCTATATTTGCTCATTTTTTAATATCTAATCATATTTTGCTATTTACAGACACCACACGTCATGCGGTTTGCGCAGTTAGTGTAATATCACTTAGTCATTCAACTTTTCAATTTTTTGTGATAATCGCACTTTCTCAACTATTTCATATAGTTAAAGTCTCTATAAGAAAATCAGTTTTTTCAGTTACAACCACATCTGCAGTTTTTTTAGTTGCACGAACACCAAATCAAATTAAGATTAGTATAATAATTCATATTAGAATATTTCTTTTTTTCATAATACAAAATTAATAAGTAAATTATTTTTTGGATTATAGTAAAATTTAAAAAAGCTATTTCGCTATAATCCTTCAAACATCTTCTCTTCAGCGCTTCTTCTTTGTAAAAAGTCAATCAGAAGCATTTCGTTCAGAAGTTTTTTTACTCTTTTGTGCTTGTTTCATTTCTTCTTGTAACATTGTAATTAGAGCTTGGAGGTTTGAAGTTTTAACTAATCAAAGCGCTATATCTCATTTTGCAAGCAACATAAGTTGATCTCAAGGTTTTAAACCTAATCTTTTTCTTGCTTCAATTGGAATTACTATCTGTCATTTATCATTTAATGTAACTGTTCATAATATTTGGTGGTCTTCACACATATTTTCCATAGTACGAAAAGTAATATCCTAAAAGTAGTAATTTTCTTATTTTTATGAAAAAAGGTAAAAATAGCAAATGAAAAATTACTTTATTCGCTATAATAAGTGAGTTGCACAATACTACTACACAACCTTATATCCAAATCATTTAATAGTCTCAATTATTTCTCTTCAAAGTTTTTTTCTTAAATTAGCAATATATACATCCAATGTTGAATCATTTTCCCAAGAGTCTCATCATCGAATATAATCTATAAGATCAGTACGAGAAATAGCTTGTCATTTGCGTTGAGCAAGATATTCAACTAATAGAAACTCTTTGTGAGTGCATTTTATATCAACACCATTTTTTGTAATACGCTGCTCATTTGGTAATAATTCAACATCTCCAAAACGATATACATTTGGTAATTCAGTCCTTTTAAGAATCGCATTGATGCGCATTACCAATTCTTCGAGTGCAAAAGGTTTTACAATATAGTCATCGGCTCAAGTTTCAAACCCTTCTCCCTTATCTTCTAATTCTCCCTTTGCTGTAGCCATAATAATGGGAGTTTGTTTTTTTTCACGAACCGTTTTGCATATTGTAATTCAATCAATTTCAGGGAGCATGAGGTCTAAAACAATGATATCATACGATTTTGTTAATGCTTTTTCTAATCATGTTCTCCCATTGTATTCTACATCAACAACAAATCATTCAGTTTCTAGGAATCTTTTTTCATTGTCAGCAATTATTTTATTGTCTTCAATAATGAGTACGTGCATGGTTATAGAATAGTAACTAAATTAATTGTACAAATCACTTTGTTATCAAATGATGAGTATCATATTTCCCATTTATGTAAACGTATAATTTCTTGCACCAATGAGAGTCAAATACCAACTCAATCTCAACGATTCTTGTCAGCTTGCCAAAATGGAGTTCGCATATTGTCTATGATATCTTGTGATATATGTCATGTGTTTTCTATTTCTATCTTATCATTACTAATGTCGATTTGAATTCTTGTATGTTCAGGAGCATATTTCCAAGCATTATCAATTATATTGTGTAATAATATTTTTACGAGTTGTTCGTTTCATACACCATCACCATATTTTTTTGATACAGAAGAAAAGTGTATTTGCATAGATTTATTTTTGTATTTCTTTTCTAAATTTTCTACTGCTTCATTTGCTAAGGTAAAAAAATTAATTTCTTTTTGATCAATTGTATCCTGTCATTGTAAGCGAGTAAGAGTTAATAGGGCGTCAATCATTGCTTGCATATCATGTACAGTTCATTTCATATTTTTCATTCATTCATCATACTGTTTGGTGCGTTGAGTAATATCAAGTTCTGAACTAATTACCATTAGCGGAGTTTTAAGTTCGTGTGATACATTTCATACAAACTGACGCAAATTGGTATAATATCATGAAATACGACTTTCTAAATTTTCAATAGCTTTAGCTATACTATTGATTTCATCGTTTTCAGGTAAATGGTCGAACATAAGTTTTCAATTGGGTCTTGTAATATCACTAGAACGAATCTTTTTCCCTAAAGTACGCAAGTCACGAAGAGATTTTCTTACAAAAAAACGACCAAATATAAAACTCAAGATCACCACTCAACTCCATGATATAGCACTAATCGATAACAATCAAAGTTGACGATTTATATTTTGAGATACATCAAATAACACATAATAGTTAGAACTTTTTCAAACAATCCATCGACGATCATCAAATAAACGCAGACGCTTGATTCACCAAAATGTTGCTAAATCCTCAGGTCTAAAAGCTATTTCTGGGAACGCCATTACTCTTTCTTGACGTTGAAGTGTGTCTGTATATGGGTTGCGAGGCTGAAGATTTTTGAGTACTACATATTGTGTGATATTTTGAGTTTCACTTTTAATCCATCAATACATAAATACTGAATTAAGTATTCATAATAATATTCAAGAAATTATCGCTATCCAAAAAGTAAACTGTACAGCAATACGCGAAGATGTTTTCATTGATTGACGGAAGATAATTTGAGACATTTTTTTTGTACTATATGAAATAACCTTAATAGAAGCTAAAGGGCTGTCTAGAAGAGTTTTTGAGATATATATTCATCGCCTGATTCTTTATATAGTTCTTTTGCTCTTTTACTCCATTCGTAGTGATTTACAATAGGAGTCGCATATCATAAATTATTTTCTAGAGGGTTGTGAATTTCTTTTGGTGAATATTTTTCTAATTCTGGTATTCGTTTTTTGATATATATACAATCTGGGTCAAACCTCTCTGATTGCAACATTGGTGAAAAAATCCTCAGCGGTTTTGGATCAGCTCAAACACTAGCAGACCACTGCCGATTCCCAATATTCACATTTGTATCATAATCAATTAACATTTCTGCAAAATACTTTTCTCACCAACGCCAATCAATGAGCAAATCCTTTGTGAGAAATGATGCCACCACCATACGATTTCTTCCATGCATTCGATTTTCAGCTTTTAATTGCCTCATTCAAGCATCAACCATAGGATATCATGTTTCTCCATTTTTCCAAGCTTCAAAATATTTTTCGTTATTATCCCATACAATATTTTTACGTTTTTCTTGAAACTCAAGAGTGCGAGTATGTGGAAAATGATAGTAGATATGCTGCCAAAATTCACGCCATGCTAATTCACTTATATATGTATGTGCTCATTCTTTGAGCGCTTTTTGATATAACTCTCTGATACTCAAAATACCAAATCTTATATACGGACTTAATCTAGATGATCAATCAAGTGATGGAATATTTCTAGTATCGTTGTAAGAAGTGAAATCAAATTGTTGTAATCTATCTGTTGGGAAATTAATTGGCCATAGTATATTTTTATCCCCACCTAGGTGGGGCTCGATCTTTGATCGAGGGGTGAGGTCTATGGCAGGCGAAACTATCTTTGTTGGAGTAGATTGTATGTGAGTCAACTCACTATGTAATTCCAAATATTTTTGCCAAAGTTTGTAGAAAGGTGTAAATACTTTTCTAACTGGCACTGCATCAATTGGGACTATGAGATAATCATGTGTTGGGTAGTATGCTATGTTATGCTCTTTGCAGTATTGTTGGATAGATACATCTCTTGTTACTGCACCGTGTCAATATGATTCATTTCGATAGATAGCGTCAATAGAGTTTTTTTTTACAAGATCAGGAATAATCTTCGTAGAATCTCAGTAATATATTGATAGATATGATCATTTTGCTACAAGTTCTTTTTCAAGTTGTTTGAGTGCATCAATCAAAAATCAGATTACTTTATTTTGTTTTGGAAACTTAGAAAGTATATTTTCATCGAATATAAAAATTGGAATAATATTTTTTGATTCCTTAATTGCTTTGATAAGTCAGTTGTTATCGTGAATTCTGAGGTCCTGACGGAAGATGAAGAGTGATGTGGTGTGTTTCATTGGTTTGTGATATGGATACTAAAACTAGTCTATGAAAATAGGTTTTGGATACTAGTTTTTTTGATAGATTATAGGAAATTTGAAAAAAAGCTATTATGAC
This sequence comes from bacterium, assembly GCA_043729885.1. Taxonomy (GTDB): domain Bacteria; phylum Patescibacteriota; class Gracilibacteria; order Absconditabacterales; family Absconditicoccaceae; genus JBDHUW01. The sequence continues at coordinate 14,682 of JAYTKZ010000049.1, read as the reverse complement.
TATAATCCTTCAATCTTCCTCACTTCGAGTTTTCTTCTTTGCAAAAATGCAATCAGAAAGCTCTTGTTCGGAGAGATTTTTTAGTAAAAAAATCGCATCGGTAAATCCGATACGAAATTATATATTTTTTGGTTTTAGATTATAGGAAATTTGAAATATATAGGTAGTGAGCCTATAATCTATCAATGCTCTTCGCTTCGGCTCTTTTTGTTACTGCAAGCAGTCAAAAGAACCTCGTTCAGAGGCATTTTTTATTTGGCCCATGCCCATTTGATGCTTTTATAGAATAGTTTGAAGCCTACTACAATAAATTCCCACACTATGACACCCAATCCTAATGAGAAAAACATAGCCACAACACCTACAAATATCTCTTCTTTTGTAGTGTACTGTGTTAGGTTATCAACTATCATTTGCCAGATCGTATGTTTGTGATAGGCAATGACAACCAATACCCCACTTGGAATAGCAAAGACAATAACAGGTAGTAATACAACCAATGCTAATACCGCTATAAAAGCTTCCAAACTATGGCCAGAGATATTGAGAAATAAATCTCCACCTCCTGCCTGCGCAACTTCTCCTGCAGCCTTGCTACCAAACCAGCTTTTGTACATCACTATAATGGTGTGTATTCCTACACACGCAAGGAATGGTGTAATGATAGTCATAATCCATGCAGCAATACTATTGATATATGGCGCATCACTCTTGAGTAAAGTGAGATGCCACACAATCAATGCAATAGTTAGCAATATTGATACCCTTACAACCCTCTTTGTTACAATTTTTTTTGTCAGAATAATATTCATATCTATATGATTTTGGTTTTGTTAATAATCTTTTTTGAAGATATATTATATATAAATATATGTATTAAGTCAATATATGTTGAAGTTCAGAAAGTGATTGTATTTTATCTTTTTCAGGAATCGTAATTTCATTATCTTTTCTATCTAGAAGCAAAGATTGCATTCAATGTCATATTGGTGCTGAAAAATCATGTTTTCCATGATTACCAATCATTAGTATTTCAGATAGTTGGACTCACATCGTATCTGCTATATATTGAAAAATTTCTTTATCAGGTTTTTGATATCAAATCTCATATGAGTATCATTTCATATCAAGTGGCGGTAGCATAGTATCTAATTTCTCTCAGTATGCTTTTCATAGGTTACTAATTAATGCAATTTTGTATCATTTATTTTGTAGTGCTTGGATAGTTGGTGTTGTATCTGGATACAGTTTCATGGTACTAAGCTCTTGTTGAAGAGTATTGTATATACTTGTAATATCATCATGTGAAATATTATCATATGTTTGTTTTACTAACTCTGCAAGATCGAAAAAAGAAATATTTTGTGTCATAGCGTAACGATTTCGTTTTCTAGCTTCATCATGAGCAATATCTGTATTATTGAAAAGTAAACCATATGCTCATTTTCACTTTGTAGATGGATCTTTTTTATAGACAACAGTAGTGTCAAAAGCGTCAAAAGCTACTACCTTTACTTTATCTGGAAAAATGTTTTTCATAGATATTACGCTATGATATAAAATGAGGGAGCGTTGTAATTTTTATTAATGGAATATTTCGTTTTTTGTGTAATACATCAACCATAAAACGACTTGGAACAATCCACATATCTACTTTTTTCATAAGTTGTTTTTTGAGTAATAATAAGCTCATAAATTTGAGTCATATGATTATCTTTTTAAGTGGATTTTTTGTAACAGATACAAATCACGAAAGTGAAAATTCTGGAATATCAGATACCAAAGAAACATCTGCTCCAAATGGATGAAACATTCATATATCATGTACACTACACCAAATTTGTTTATCTTGTGATCTTTGAAGTGCGCTAATAGGGAACCATCATAGATATCTATTTACTGAATGTAACCATACAAGTGTTGGCTTATGTTGAGCTAAACCCAGACGAATTTTGATATAATTTGACCAATTATATGATGTGCTAAAAAGTCATAACTTTCTCCATAGTCAAAGTCTTTTATTTTTCTTTAGTTTCCATCAATACATATAAACATGAGATCAATCATCTTCAAGAATATATTTGATATTGAAAAGAAGTGATTCAATTCATCAGATTCTGGCAATATAATCTGATATTAAAAATACTGATGATGTATTCCCCATATGTTTTACTTTTTTAAGCCATTGTTCTCTGGTATATTGTGTAGCGATTTCATGTGCTACTTTTGCCTCTTTTCTTCGATTCTCTGGAGAGAAATGAGAAATATTTTTTTTGAGAATAGCGTAAAGAGTATGTTGATTACAATCGTATTCATCACTAATAAATTGTTCTAATCATCATGTTTTAGTTCCAATTACTGGGACTCAATATGAAAGTGATTCTAATGCACTCATTCAGAAACTTTCAATAACCCTAGATGGCATTAAACAATAATGCATTGTGTGTAGTGCGGTATGGATTGTATTTTGATTTGCTCGTCAGTGGACATGAATATTATTTGGAAGTTTTTTTGCTCGATTTTTACATTGATTGAGTAATACTCCATCTCCATAAATATCTAGAAACCAGTTTGTGATTCATTCTTGGTGGAGTTGAGAAAATACTTCAATCACTTGATCAATCCCTTTTTCGTGTGTAACTCTTCAAAAATATATGAATTTTATCATCTAGCTTTTTGGCGCTAAAACAACTACAAATTCTCATTTAATAGGCATTTCACCATTTTTGATTTTTGCCTGTATTTCTTCAACCGTCCCTCGTAGTTTTTGTTCAAACATTTTTGTTAACTCTCTGTAAATACCTATATGTCATTTAAATTCAAGTTTCTCAAGTTCATTGATTAATTTCTCAATTCTGTGTACTGATTCATATAGTATCGCTGCTTTGTCTTGTGCAAGTATTTCTTTAAAAATTGTTTGTCTTCATTTTTTAGGTGGTAAAAATCAATAATAGACAAAAGTGCTTGTGTCAGTATAAGCTCATACTATAGCAGGAGTAAGCGCATTTGCTCATGGTAGAACATCAAATTTTATATTATTTTCTCGACATAATTTGATAAGTGATTTTCCTGGATCTGACAATCATGGAGTACCAGCTTCTGATACTACACCACATTCAGTAGTTTGTATTATATTAATATAATGTTGTAATTTTCCTGGATCAGTGAAACTTGTTAAAGGGTATAGTTTTTTGTTTGTATAATCTATTTCATACAGTCTACACAAATTTTTGAATGTTCTCGTGTCTTCACAGAAAAATGTATCAAGCTCTTTGAGAAGTCTGAGTCAGCGGAGTGTAATATCCTCTTTGTTTCCTATTGGAGTTGGTATAAAATAGAGCATGAAAGTAGATAGGAGTTAGTAGCTAGCAGCTAGTAAAAGAGTTTTATTCTCTTTTAAAAATTTCTTTTGTTGCATCAAATATCATTACTGAAGGTATACCAGTTACATCGTTTCAATCAATTACAAAGTCTACTTTTTTTAGAATTTCTCTATCTAATTCATCAATATTTCTAATATTTTCTCACCCAGCAAAATTAGCTGATGTTGATATAAATGGTTTACCAAGAGCGGTAATTAGTTCTTGGAAAGGATGCTTAATTATTCTAACTCATATTGTACTATTATCATTAGTTGTTTCATACAATGAAATAGATGATGAATGATCTTTTGGTTCTAGAATAAATGTAGTTGCATGGTATTTATTAAAACACTCTAAGAGAAAATCTGGATTATGAACATTGAAATTCTCAAAAATCCATTCAAAGGAAGGTGCAATAATATTCATTTTTTTACCCATATGTCTTTGTTTGATATCGGCAATCTTTTCTATGTTTTCATGTGTAAACAACCCTCAAATACCATAAAGTGAGTCAGTAGGGTATACAAAAATCTTATCTTGTAGCATTTGTTCTATAAAATAATCTTTTTGTTGAATACATTGATAGAGGTCAATTTTTTTCATATAAATATGTTAGTGAAATAATGAGCGCATAATTGTTCGTATTTTATATATTATTGGTTTATATACAATATCATATGATCAAATGTAATCGATTTTTTGTCACCCAAATCATTCTTTAAATACCGATACTGATGATAGTTTATGCTTAGGAAATCAAGTAGGTCATCACCCTAGTAAATCAATTGTCTGGAATCACTCTTTTTGTAACATTTTGTATGCCTCAATATGAAGCAAGTGACTTGCTCATCGATTTGAAAACGACCTATCAGTTCATCCATATAGATATATTGCAGTTTTGTTTACATAATCTTTTACATACATAGCCATAGCTACTATTTTAGAATCAATTTTAGCTACATATATTGTTCATGTGTTATTTTTTGTAAAGTAGTTGGCTATATCATTATATGATTTCTGAGACACAACTCAAAACCCTTTACCTTGGCCGGTTTTTTTGAGAAGATTATATGCTATATCAAAATCTTGAGTTGTAGCTTGTGATATAGTAATTGAATTTTTTCTTGCTTTTTTTATTTTTGTAGTGTGTTGTCCTGACATATTTTTTCCCCAATCTGAGAAAAGATCAATTATATATGTACTTGGAGGAAGATTTTCTTTAATAGAGGGTTGAAATCAGAGCTGTTTCATATTGTCTATCATTTTGTAGTGTATTTTTTTTGCTTGTGACAAAATGTTTTCATTTTTTAACTCATCACGAGTATATGAAGATAATATATCAATACTTCATAGTTGAATAAAAATTGGATTATGTTTTTTAATGAGAGTTACTAGTTCTCATTGCCATTGTTTGTATGTATATCATGTGATATTTTCAATTCATAGTATTTGTATTCGGTTCATAGATATTCATCGTTTTTTCTTTTCCCATATGATATATTGATATTCTTTTCAAAAAAGAGAAATATCTCCCACTGGTTTGTGGGTGATGTCTTTGTTGATTGTTTTTCGTATTGTTGATTGATAGAAGTTGTACATACTTGTGGGACTAGGTATTAGGGACTAGGGAGAATACTTGTAGTGTATAGAATCCAAATTGTTTTGAAATACAAAAATTTTCTCTGAACGAGATTCTTTTAATTGTATTTTTGTAGATATGAATGGTCGAAGTGAAGAAGATGGAAAGATTATAGTCATGATAGCTTTTTTCAAAATTCTTATAATTAAAAAAATACCCATAGGGTACTTGATTGAATTGGAGGTACCAGTGGGATTCGAACCCACGAGCAAAGACTTTGCAGATCCCGCCGTTAGACCACTCCGGCATAGTACCATAGTTTGGTGGTTGACTGCACATAGTAGTGAATTTGTATAAAATTGCAATTACAATACAAAAACCCCTCTCGAAAGAGGGATGTATGTATTATAAACTTCTAAACCAATCTTTAATATCAATATCAGTAAATTTAAGATCAACTTTTTTTATAATTTTTCAATCCTTTTCTTCTTCACTTTTTCTCATCAGCCTTACAAAACAGTAATCTCATACCTTATGTTTTATATCTTTTGCTTCATCTGAATAATACAACACATCTTCATCATCTATACGTACTTTCCCAAAACAGTTATCATTAAATTGTACTGTTATTAAGCTATAACCAGGTTTTCTTATAGTTGATTTTATTGAGCTAACTTTTCATATAAGTTCTTCTCATTGTATAATTGTATTGTAGAAAGTATCTTTGTTAGACTGTATATACTTATCTCTAAGAAGATTGTTAAATAACATTTTGTTATCCTGTGGTCATGATCATCTAGTTACTTCCCAAGCTTTAGAAACAATATTTTGCCTCTTTTCAATAGTTTTTGCTAGATTCATTGCATTAGTAATTTCTAATGATCTCATAATTTCATATCATCTATTTCATCTTTTAATAAACACATCACCGTTTTTATTAATCTTCTCATCTTTGGTTGATATTTTTCTTTCTGATCAATCAATCTCAACTATAATATATTCAAGTCAGTTTTTTAATACTGGTACTTTCTGTATTCCCATTTTTGATAATATGGTTTTAATAGAAGCACTAATTCAATCATTTACTATGAATTCATCAGTAAGTTTACCCGCTAATTGTGCTTTTAATGCTAAAAATGGATTGTTTTGAGTGTTATCTCATTGTTTATTTTTTGTGTCTGGTCAATGACCGATTACATAATTCATTTGTTTTTTACTACAAAATAAATACTATATATTTATAGTATATTATATATATATTATAGTTAATTTGTCAAATATTTACTCTTTTTCTATTGAAAATTATGTCTACAAAAACAATTGAAGTCTCTGAAGAGTTATACAATGCTGTTCAAAAACTTAAAGAAGTATTTAAAGAACTTACAGGTCAAGAAATAACAAAAGATGAAGATGTTCTTTCTATTTTGATTGGATGATTTATTGATTCTCTTTCTCAATGAGCTCCATGAGCAGAACAACCAGCTGGAGAAAATGAAGCAGTAGCTGAGTAATCTTACTCTATAATCTTATCAATAAAGAGCACTCAATCTAAATGATCTATTTCATGTTGAACTATCACAGCACTCATGCTTGATAGTTTTTTTTCATGTTCTCTTCAGTCTGGTGTTTTGTAGTGAACCTTGATGTGACGATTTCTAAGTACATCACCTCTTCTCCCTGGTAATGATAGACATGCTTCCTCAAAAAGATATTTTTCATCAGATCTTCGAGTTATTGTGGGATTTATCATTACCTCATCTCACAAACATATAAGTTTTTTATCCTTTTCTTTCCAAAAAGTTACTGCTATAATTCTTTGAGAAACTCAAATTTGAGGAGATGCTAGACCTACTCATTCGAATTCATACATCTTATCCAGAAGGATTGCGCAAAACATTCTAACATCTTTTGTTATTTTGTCAATATGTTTTGCTTTTTCTCTTAATACCTTATTTCTAGTACCAGTTTGCAGAGAATACGCTTTTTCCATTTCTTCTATTATAATGTCAATACATAAAGTTGCTCTTGAAAGAGTCTAGATTAGACTTATATAAGGATAGAGAAATCAACTTGAAAATCAATTCCGAAATCATATCATTGGAACATTGTCCCAAAAGGACACGTTCAACCCGAAGGAAGCAAATACTGCAACACCTTATGTGTGGAGAGATGGCAGAGTGGTTGAATGCGACTGTCTTGAAAACAGTTGTCCCTTTACGGGGACCGTGGGTTCGAATCCCTCTCTCTCCGCCATTTACAATCTTATAAATTCATGCCAAAGTATCGTAAACACCAGTATATAACAAAATTTTTGATTACAGTTTTCAATTTAGCGATCTTTAATTATATTATAATTTATGCTGATAAGTTCCAAGTTACTCTGGAACCATTTCCTGTTAAAGCAACATTTGTTGATTCGAAACTATCAGATAATGATGATATTGTATCAGTAAGATTAGATAATGTAATTATTGATGATACTAAAATTGGATGAAATATTACATATGTAATTAAGCCATGAGATACAATTGAATCAATTGCACAGGATGTAGGTACGACATTAGCTAATATTAGAAGAGTAAACTCATTGGGTAATGATGCACAAGTTCGTACGAATGGAACTGTGATTAATAAAGAAGGTGCAGCTATAAATAAATTGACTATTAGTGACTTACCAGGTATCGTTGTAGCAATGTCTTCTCAAACATCGGTATTAGAATTTGCAAAACAGTATGCATTGAATGAAGATGATATTAAATCTCTTAACAATATATCAGATAGCAAAACAATACTTCGTGAATGAGACGAATTATTCTTGACTATATCAGAACCTGATGCTATTAAGAAATGAATCCTAGAAGATCCCAATGCTGTACCACCAGAACAAGTACAAATTGCATCAACAAATCAAGATAAAGGTAAAGGGAAAGATAAGATTGTAGATAGTAAAAATAAAAAAGATACTAAAACAGTTAAACCAACCACTACTGTGTCAAAAGCAAAAGCTCAAATTGTAAGCGCATGATCTGAAGGATCAAATGGTATTATATGATATGATAAATGAAGTATATTAGCTACATGGTTCCAAAAGGATAAATGATATGCTTGATTTGCTGCATGATATTGTACTAGTTATGCTGCATCAAAAAGGAAAGATATATTTACTGATCCAGATAGATCATTTAGATGAAATGCTGGAGCATGGTTATCAAATGCCAAAAAAGCAGGGAATAAAACATGATCAAAACCAAAAGTATGATCAATTGTAGTGTTTGCTCCTGGTAGATGAGCAAGTGGCTATGGTCATGTATGATATGTTGAGAAAGTAGATTGAGATAAAATTGTAATTAGTGATATGAACTATAAGTGAAGAAATATAGTGACACAACGTGTTGTAGATGCAGACTTAGCAATGGGGTATATATATTAAAATCTACATAGTAGATTTAGGGAAAAGGGACTAGGGATTAAGGAATAGTATAGAGGCAGGGGTTTCGGCTCTTGTTTTTTTTATTCTTGTAATTTTTAGTATATTACAATATAAATATATAATATGTCAGTATCCTTATTACTTAGGTGCTATAGATACTTCTGTTTTTTTTATAAATCAAAGTAATTAACTATACTTTAGAGTAAGGAAGACTTTACTTACTCTCTGAATAAAATGAATAAAAATATCCTACTATTTTCTCTTACTGTATTGGCAATTGTAGCTATACCGTGATGATCTCATGCTAATTCTACATCACTTGAAAGATATACTCCATCAAAATGACTAAGTGATGTAATTCCGCATTATTCATTATCAAGTATTATCTATGATGCAATCAAAAAAGATTGATTACAAATATATGATAACTCATTTTCTGTTGATAAAGAAAAAACAATTGGATGAAATAGTATTCTTGTGACATTACCAGCTTGATTAGAGATATATCAGCAAGATATTAACTCAGATAGTACTATGAAGAGCGTGTCTGAATTTATTGTAACAAAAAAAGGAGACGCATATGTAGTATGAGATAGTAAATCACATCTTGTATTTTCAAAACCAGTAAAACTAGAAATTACTACTAAAATACCCAATGGGACATTAGCAAAAATAGTAGTAAAACATGAGTGAGATTTAGGATATAATACAAAGTGATTAACAAATGATTCTAATACAACCTGTACTCAATGAGTGTCTAGTAATGAAAATTCTTTTTCAATTGTCAAAAATAATAAAATAGTAATATATACATGTGGAGCATCAGAATTTAAGGTTGATATATGATTTAGTTCAACAACATTATTTAATAATAGAGTTAATGTCATTTATCCACAACCAGATGGTAAGTTTATCATATGAGGAACATTTACTGAATATAATTGAAATACCGCAGGAAGAATTACGCGTTTAAACTCAGATGGGACTATTGATACATGATTTAATGTAGGATGAATATGAATGGTTAATAGTAGTTCAAGTGTTAATGCAATCGATTTACAACCAGATGGGAAAATATTGGTATGATGACAGTTTTGGGAATATAACGGCTCAAGCGTAGGGCAGATTATCCGTTTAAACACAGATGGCTCAAGAGATACATCATTTACTCCAGTAGCTCCTTATGTGAATGATTGAATAAATGCTATTAGAGTGCTCAGTTGATGAAAGATTTTTATTTGATGATATTTTACGCCTTCTAATTCATATTACTCATGACATATCGCTTTATTAAATGCTGACTGAAGTAAAGATACTAGTTTTGTTATTTGAACTTGATTTGATCAAAATGTATATTCTATTGAATTACAGTGAAATCAAATAATAGTTTGAGGACCATTTACTAAATACCAATGACAAAATCACCCATATTTAGTTCGTTTGAATATGGATGGTAGTATAGATACTTGATTCAATGTAGCATGATGATTTAATAATGGCGTGTATCATGTTAAAGTATTGGCAGATAATAAAGTATTAGTTTGATGATACTTCACGATTTATAGCTGACAATCAGTAAATAGAATAGTGCGTTTGAACTCTGATAGTTCAATTGATACATGATTCTATACATGACCAATAGCAAATAACTGAATTGCTTCTTTATCAGTCCAATCAGATGGGAAAATCTTAATGGCATTTCAGTGATATCCACAAAGTCAATTACACCGTTTGAATTCAGATGGTACAATAGATAATACTTTTTATTGAGGAGCTAAATTTACTGTGTGTTGTTCACCTGCACCACTTATAACCCTACCACTTTCATGAGGTAAGATATTGGTTTGATGATCTTTTCAACTATTTAGTTGATGAGAAGCACAAAATATGGTATGATTAAATAGTGATGGTACCAAAGATTATTCATTCCCAGAAGCTAAATGATTGAATGGTTCTATTTTGGCACTATTACCGTTATCTGATGGTAAAATCCTCGTATGAGGGACATTCACGAATTATAACTGAGCTTCACAGAATAGATTGGTTCGTATTGATGATCAGTGAAATGCAGATACATGATTTAATATTTGAAGTTCTTTCACATTAGTTTGATGTTGCTCATTTGGAGTACAGAGCATGGCATTACAAGCAGATGGTAAAGTATTGGTTTGATGAGATTTTGTATGATATAGCTGAGTTACACAAAATAGGATAACACGTCTTAATGTAGATTGAACAAGAGATGTAGCATTTAATATCTGATGAAGTGGATTTAATTCTCAAGTTCGTTGATTTTATGTCCAACCAGATCAGAAGATTTTTGTATGGTGATATTTCTCTAATTATAATTGAGTTACAGTACCTCCATTTATTCGTTTAAATAGTGATGGGACAAGAGATACATCAATTGCTACTTGATTTGGTGGTACTGCTGATTGAATATATATCCAACAAGATGGAAAAATACTCATTTGGTGAGGTTATAGTACAGTATTTGACTGAGTAACTGTATTGAGATTTACTCGTATGAACCCTGATGGGACAAGAGATACGTGATTTAATGTGTGAGGATGAGTTGATAGCTCAATTAATTGACTCTTAATGCAACCAGACCAGAAAATAATTCTCTATTGATATTTTAGTACTTATAGTGGTTACTCTCAAAATCGTATTACACGTCTTAATATAGATGGAACAAGAGATACATGATTCAATGTCGGATGATGATTTAATAGTCCATATGTATATTCAGCTAAACTTCAATCAGATGGGAAAATCTTAGTAGCGTGATGATTTACTGCATATAACTGACAGACGACAAATAGAATTGTTCGTCTTAATACAAATGGAACGCTTGATACGTGATTCAATATCTGATGATGATTTAACAATGAAGTTCGTTGATTATATATCCAAGCGGATGGTAAGATTCTTGTGTGGTGAGCATTTACTTGATTCAACTGACAGACAGTAAATAGAATAGCTCGTCTTAATACAAATGGTACACTAGATACTAGTTTGAATATATGATTATGATTCAATAATGATTTAATTCAAGTTTGGGTACAAAATAATAAAGTGATTGCTTATGGGCAATTTGGTTCATATAATTGAATCCCAACGAGAAGATTTACACGTCTATATGCTACTACACCAGTCCAACCAGTTATTATTATACCTGGTTCATGATCTACTACAAGTATAGGTGGTAACGTAGTAGTTACAGGTACTTGAGAGGCAAATCAAGAAATCAGGATAGAGGTATGAAATAATACATATACATGAAGCATCACTTCTACATGAGCATGGAATTTCTCATTAACATGACTTACTAGCGGAACATATATTCTTACAGGAAAAGTATATGATTGATTATCACATGTATCAACTGGTACTACAGTCATATTCACAGTTCCAAGCCCAGTAGTCTGACTAGATGTACAAGTATTCCCAAATACGCAATGAGTGGTACAATGATGAACATGATTCTTATCTATAACAATGACAAATACGGGGAATATATGACTTACAGGATTAAGTGTGACTAATATTATGATACCAATGTGTGATAGAATGATATGATACTTAGGAGCATGAGAGACTACATGATATAGTTGTAGTGTATTCCCAGTGAATGCAGGGTTTACGAACAGTACACATATAGTATGAACATGATGGTATAATGGAGGTGAGGTTACATGACAAAGTATTAGTCAAAGTATAAATAGCACTGTAATGATATCACCAGTTAATATTGATTTGAATGTAACTATGACGCCATCAACGCAGACATTGCGTTTCGGATGATGGGCAACATTCACAGTAACTGTAATCAACTCATGAGATGTAGATATGGAATGAGTGACTGTATTGAATAGCAATGTATGATCATGTAATACAATAATTTGATATTTATGAGTCAACGAAGCAACACAATATATATGTAGTCAATTAGTTACATGAAGTTACACGAATACAATTAATGTTACAGGATATGTAAGTACATGATGATTTCAGTATCCTAATTTGATATGAGCTTCACAAACAAGTGTAGATGTAGTATATAATCCTCCAGTTGTGTGAGATGGAATTATAGAGTGAACAGAACAATGTGAAGATTGGAACACGAATAATAATGATGGATGTAATAGTAATGGACAAATTGAAACTCCTACATGTGTGCTTACATGAGTAGTATCATCACTACAAGTGAATGTGCAGTGAGTGACAGCAAACTGAGGTATATTCACAGATATCGATCGATGAAATTGATTGACATGAGTAGTACATAGTACCACGTTATTTGAGAATAATATATATGCAGCAGCATGAACATATAATATAAAATGAGTGGTGGAAAGTATATATTCATCATCAATTACATGAGAGTGTATGGTCTATAATATAGTAGCTACACCAGCTGTTTGATTTGGATGAGGATGAGCAAGTGCATGATGAAATAATTGATGATGATGAAGTACAGTAGCTACGCAACCTAAGCCACAAGAGATTAAGGAAATAGTACCAATTAAATTCATCGATACGAGCAAACCAGAAACGTCTCTCGTACTGATATGAACTGTACAAGATAATGTAATACAACAAGAGATAGTTATCAACCCTGAGGATATCACGACAGAAATAAGACAAACAAAATGATCACAAGATATACCAGTACAAGTGGCTACAGTTAATATGCAATCACATAATACAGGTATACAATGAAATACAACAACCCAACAAGTGGTAATCATCCCATCAGATACATTGTTGACTAATAAATATACATTAGTAGTAGCAGCACAGGCATATTGATGAGTAATATATGGATGAGAAACAGCGATAGTACCAATCCAAGTAAACAAGTTACTACAGGAAGAGAAGAATTGTTATACGCCACAAAATAACGTGGCAGTCACACTATGAACATGAACAAAACAAAAGGACCAACTAATCTATCAAGCATTATTACAAGCATATTGATTAACAAGATTTACTGATACTGATTCATTCAAACCACTTAATGGATTAAAGAGATATGAAGCAGCAAAGATGTTAGTGGAGTTTGCAAGAAATGTACTATGTAGAGAAAAGATAAAGATATTCGATAATCAGTACAACGATATCGCTACAGTAGATCCAACTTTGAAACCATACATCATAGAAGCATTTGAATTTGGCATCTTGAAGTGAAGTAATGGTAGATTCAATCCATTGGAAACTATCACGAAGAAAGAGTTTGTAGCAGCAGTTATGAGGATGTTTACGAATGAGAATATGGATGTAGAATGAGCATGAAATAATTGGGATCAGGAATATGTTACATTGTTTAATGAATTGAAATTGGATAGGGAGTTATGAATCTGAAATACGATAGAAAGATATGATGTAAGTAAGATATTGTATAAGTTGTATCACAATGATACATATGAGTACGGAGAAGCATGATACTATATCCCAAGTGAGAATATATGAGATAGATAGTAAATACTAAGTAGTAATATAAGATTCAGGAGTTTCTGCTCCTATTTTTTTGATTATAAAGTCCCTAATCCTTATTCCCTAATCCCTGAAATACAAAGTATTTCCATAATTTTCTTGTCGCAATTTAGTGAGTTTTTCGTATACTGCTTAGATACTTATATCATAACACCACTACCAATGAAATCTCACAGAAGAAAACCAATGTGACGCGTATATATGTGAAAAAAGGACAATGAGAAGCTTTCTTTCTCGTTAGATTGATTAAAAACATTTTTTGCTAGTGTAAAACACTGGTTTTCTCGCATATGATGAATTTGGCAATGAATTGCGGTAGTTATATGAATCATAGCTTTTGTATGAGTTTTGTGGTTTTATGTGGTAATCTTAAGATGATTACCTGATTTTGACAAGATTAAAGACTGATTTTCTCAAGCAACAAATATTATGAATAGAGATGGGAAGACATTGTATAAAGTATATGATGAAAATAGACAATATGTCCCAATATCTGAAGTTTCTGAACATATGATACACGCTATTGTAGCAGCAGAAGATAAAGATTTTTGGACAAATAAATGAATTGATGTAAATTGACTATTGAGAGCATGATTTAACGCAGTTGTAAATTTGAATCTTAAATGACCAGGTTGATCAACTATTACACAACAACTTATAAAAAATGTATTTTTGACAAGTGATAAAAAGATAACAAGAAAGTTGAAAGAAATAGTGTTGGCAATGAGAATTGATGATTATTTAGAAACACAAGTTAGAAAAGAAAACCCAGATTTCTCATCGGAAGAGAAACAAAAAGCAATTAAAGGTAA